>CAUPCW010000061.1:0-19816 GCA_963509895.1 uncultured Flavobacterium sp. | reverse complement strand
TCCGAACAGAGAAGTTAAGCCCGCCTGCGCAGATGGTACTGCAATTTGTGGGAGAGTATGTCGCCGCCTTTCTTTAAAAACCCCCTTCATCATTTGATGAAGGGGGTTTTGTATTTATAACTTTATTCTAAAATTTAGAATCAAGGATCAATTCCAATCAATTCTAAAACAATCAAGTGCAATAAAAATTAAGAATAAATAGTATTTAATCTAAAAACGAAGAATTCTATATTTCTAACCCCTCTAAATTGACTTCTGAATGCTTTTATTTTAGCATTGAAAGATTCCGTTGAAGCATTTGTAAAGCTTGAGGTAATTTAAAAAGGTTTAAATATTGAGTATGTCTCAAAACGGAAATATTCTACATTCCTGATACAATGAATTGAGATATAAATGTTTCTACTTGGATATTCAAGTAATTCCAGACCTTTCTTTTATTATTTTATTTCAATCACTTTTCTATCTTGACACACACATATTTCTTTATTGTAAGCTTTAATTTAATGGTAAATTGCTATTGTTTATTGAGAAATAGTTTAGGTTCTATAAGGTTATTTTACTTGAATACAATTGTTATTTGATAGAAAAGACATCTACAATCGTAAACTTTCTATTTCTGCTCTAGGGGCTTACTTCTGAGATTATTAAAAAAATCACCTTTAATTAGCTCTAAACAAAGCATAAAAAAGGCTGCCCTTTTCGGACAGCCTCCTTGATTGGTAAAAATATTTTTTACTCCTGTTTTTTAATTTCATTTACAAATTTAGTCAACTTTTTACCATAAAAAGATTGAGCTACTTTTGGAGTCATTGATTTCTGAATCGTATCTAAAAATTTGATATTGATGTCATAAATTTCAGAAAGAGCAATGTAAGGAGCTACTTCATGGTCTTTGTGATTTACTGCAAAATTTGTGGCATAAAGATACCTTCTCTTGATATTTGATTCTTCTTTAGTTTTTAAACTGTCTAATTTTTTAATATTATTGAATTTGGTTGCTTTAAATTTTTGTTCAATAATAGTCAAATTTTCATCTTTAAATTGGGAATTTATTTTCACAAATTCTTCATATAAATCATGGTTAACTGAGCCTGTAACCTTTGCTCCATAAAGAAAACTGTCTAGATTAGTCTCAATATTGATGTTTCCTGGTTCAGCAAAAAAAAGTAAATTATTGTCTAACGAATTTGATACGCCTCTGTTTAAGGATAAGTAGAACATTTCTGGTGATTCAAGAGTAATATTGGTTTCAAATTTGGAATCTCCTTCAATTTTGATGGAATCAACAGTGATAAGTGTAGTGTCTTTAAGTCGTTGAATATATAAGGTTCCTTTTTTTAATCCTACTACATTTCCTGTTAGATGCAAGTTGGTTTTTGATTCGTTTTTAGTACAAGCAATTATTGATGTTAATGCTACTAGAGCTAAAATAGTTTTTTTCATTTGAATTTTAATTTGGCGCAAAATAAAGAAAAATGTTGAATTGCTGCACTATCTATGCTTTAAATTAAAAAAAAATCCCAATCTATTTCTAAATTGGGATTGTAGTATTTTTTAAAGTTGGTTATCCTTTTAACCAAGCTTCTTTTAAAGCTTTTTTAGTAACATCAGAAGCAGTTAAACTTTCTTTTTCTTGGTAGGGTAAAGCAACTTTTCCGGTAATAGTTTCTTCTTTGCCAGCTCTTTTTATTTTTAAAATGATGGTGTCATTTTCTTTCCATTCTTGACTAGTGGTTATCAATTCAAAAATATTCTCTTTGCTATAGGATTTGTTGTTAATTGCTAAAATTACATCTTCACCTTTTAATGATAATCCTTTGAAGAATTCATTTAATTCAATATTAGGTAATATTGAAATTTCACCTGTTTGTGGATTTATAGTGATATAAGGTTTTTGTCCTTTTAAAAATATTCCTGCTGGAACTTTTGTTACAGATTTTGTAATTCCTGCTTTGGCTAAAAAGATATCATATGGAATTGGTGTTGGACCAGCTACATAAGTATTAAGAAATTCACCAACTTCTGGGTAAGTTAATGAGACAATTTTATCAAACAATTCTTTGTCATCAAATGCTTTGTTAACGCCATATTCATTAGAAAGTTTGTGCATTAGGTCAAGAATTCCTCTTTTACCTTCTGATTTTTCACGGATAATAATATCAATACACATTCCAATTAATGCCCCTTTTTGATATACATTTAGATATTGCTCCTTGTAGGGTTCTTGAAGTACATTAGCACTCATAGTTGTGAAAGGCATCGTTTCATTCATCCTTTTAGACTGCTCTATTTTGTCAGCTATTCTTTCGTAGAAATCCTCCTCGGTTATTAATCCCTGATTGATCTGGAATAAATTTGCAAAATATTCAGTCACTCCTTCATACATCCATAAATGCTCTGACATTTTTGGTGTATTATAATCAAAAAACTGAATTTCTTTTGAGTGAATAGTTAATGGTGTTACAATATGAAAAAATTCATGTGAAACTACATCTTTCATTTGTTCTTGAAGCATTTTAGCGGGTATTGTTTCTGGCATAACTACTGTAGTTGCTGTAGGATGTTCCAATGCTCCGAAACCTTTGGCATCGTTTGGTTTCATGCTAGACAAATACAATAGAACCGTATATTTCTTATTTGCATTGATTTTGCCTAAAAATGTTTTTTGGGCAATCATCATTTTTTTCATTTCTGGCGTGATACTCTCTGCAGTCACTTTTCCATTAGGAGAGAAAACCGCAATTGTGATATCCATTCCGTCAACCGTAAAAGTGGTATAGTCAGGTTTTGAATACATTACGGGGTTCTCTACTAATTCACCATAACGGGCAACAATAAATTCATCAGAAGTTGTTTTTGTATCTAGATCAATCATTGAAGTAGCTCCCCAAAGTGTTTCTGGATGCGTAATATTTACTCTGTATGGTAATTCTTTTTTGTCTTGAAAATAACCTACGAATCCGTGCATGTTTATCATAAAATTGGATCCTGCTTCAATGTTTGTTCCTGCTGGTGAAAAAATATCTTCTTGACCAAAACCTCTCCCTTTTTCAGTGTCATAGGTGTCGTTTACCAAGTAAGTTATTTTACTTAATTTTTTTGCTGATTGAATAGACCAAGTATTTTCGTCTGTTTTTTTAACTTCTAATACGGCTCCTTTATCATCAAATGCTTTTAGATCTTCTATATAACGTCCATAATTATCATTTGAATAGGTCCCTGGGACTATTTTAGGAATGCTATAAGTAATTATATCAGATTTTATTTTTGGCGCATAAATGGTTACTTGTACTTTGTCATCTTTTACATCCGTAAGGTTTATTGCAACTTTTACTTCTTGCTTGTCTTTGCTCGTAGTTGAAATACTTGATTTACAAGCTATAAGTGCAGAAGCTAAAGCTAGGGATACTATTATTTTTTTCATTTTTTTTCATTTTAGTTTTACGTTAGACTAAAGAGTATTACAATTGTTACACTGACTTATGAATGTCTCTATTTCCTTTAGTTTAAAAAAAGACTCCTACTAAAAGCAGGAGTCTGTATGGTATTAATCTAATTTATTTTTAATGTAATATTTGCCATCTAAATCTTCGTCAAAATCATCAATCTTTACAGGTTTTGGTTTGGGTTTACTTGCAATTGCTTTCTTTTTCCACATTTCGTATTTTTCAGCAGGCATTTTCTTTTTCATAAGCTCCAAAACCTCTTTTTCAGAAAGTCCGAATTCTTTTTTTATTATTTCGAAAGGATTTCTTTCTTCTAAAGCTAATGTAACAAGCTTTTCTGTTTGTTCCCAATTCAATTCTTTGCGGTTACTCTTTTTCATCACATGAAAATTAATTCAAAATTTGGTATTAATGATTAATAAAATAGGTATCTAATAATATCCAATATTAATAAAAATAACAATTACTTTAATTAAATTGCCATTTTTTTTTGCTTCTTACTCTATTTCAGGAGACCTGTGTTTTTGGAAAGGAATATTTAATAAGTTTTTTAACTCATTGTGTTCTTTTGGATCTTGATGCGTGTCGATTCCGTAAATTATTTCTTCTCTCGACATGGTTTTAAAGGTTCCAAATAATCGATCCCAAACAGAAAAAATATTCCCGTAATTGCTATCGGTATAAGGTAATTTGTAATGATGATGTATTTTGTGCATGTCTGGAGAGACAATAAAATAGCTTAAAAGTTTATCTAATTTTCGTGGTAAAGCAATGTTGGCATGATTGAATTGAGTAGCAATAACCGATAAAGTTTGGTATAAGAAAACCATCCACATTGGACATCCCACAATAAAAACACCTAATAGAGTGAATACAAATCGAATGACACTTTCACCTGGGTGATGTCTATTGGCTGTAGTTGTATCAATCCAAGTGTCTGTATGATGGATAAGATGAAAACGCCATAAGACTTTTGTTCGATGTTCGATAAAATGAACTAAATAAGCTCCAATCAAATCCAATAGTAATAATCCGATAATTGCGTATAACCATAAAGGCATCTCTGGTAGTATTTGAAGCAATCCAAAATTATTCTCAACTGTCCAATCGGCTGTTTTTAGTAAAAGATAGGCTAAACAAAAATTGATGACAATGGTTGTTAATGTAAAGAAGATATTGATTCCTGCATGTTGCCATTTTTTATACTTAAAACGAAATAATGGGAATGCATTTTCGATGATCCAGAAAATAGTAATTCCTCCCACTAAAATTAGACTTCTATGGGAGGAAGGAATACTAGTAAAATAAGAGATAATTTCATTCATAATCTATTTGGTTAAGTTTTATAGTTTTAAGGAATAATTCTGAAAGTTAGATTAATTCTGGAGCCAATTGGTTTTGTCGTTTTCGGAATTTGATGTTTCCAAAAATGTTGCGTTGTTCCTTTCATTAGCAGTAAACTACCATTTTCTAAAGTTAGATTTATTTTTTGATTTTCAAGATGATTGTGTTTGAGTTGAAACACTCTTTCTGTACCAAAACTCAATGAGGCTATGATTGGGTTTGTTCCTAGTTCTTTCTCATTGTCTGCATGCCATCCGTTACTATCTTTGCCATCGCGATAATAATTGAGCAATACCGTAGAATAAATTGCTTCTGTTGCTTTTTCTACTTTTTCTTTAATACTGATAAGCAATGGTGACCATTTATGAGGATGCATAGTAATATTCGAGTAAGAATAGGATTTTCCTTCGTTGCCAAAAAGTGCCGTTAATCGGGGTTGTGGATATACTTTTCCGTAGACTTTGATGTCGTCCTGTTGCCAAGGAATTTCCTTTTGTAAAGCATCAAAAAGGATAGTTGCTTCTTCTGTAGAGAAGAAATTAGGGTAATAAATGATCGATGCATCTGGGACATCAAAAACAATAGGTTCAGAATCAAAAAGGGATTTCATTTGGTAAAAATAAAGAGAAAAAGAACATCAATTTTGTCCTTTTTCTCTTTTTGAAAAAAGATTATTTTTTATGCTTCTGAGTGATCTTGTAATAGATTTTTATAGATGAAACCTGCAACCACTGCTCCTAAAATGGGTGCTACCCAAAACAACCATACTTGTCCCAAAGGTTCTCCTCCCACAAAAATAGCTTGTGACAATGAACGAGCTGGATTTACAGAAGTATTGGTAATTGGAATACTGATTAAATGAATTAGCGTCAGTGCTAAACCAATCGCAACTCCAGCAAATTTTCCATTTGCAAATTTATCGGTAGCCCCTAGGATGACCAATAAAAAGAATAGAGTTAAAACAAACTCTGCGATAAATGCGGCCTGCATAGAATATCCATCAGGCGAGAAAGCTCCAAAACCATTAGAAGCAAAAGCACCAGCTTTGGTATTGTCAATTACGAAACCTACTTTTCCAGAGGCAATGGTGTACAATGTTCCTGCAGCAGCTGTTGCGCCAACACATTGAGCGATGATGTATGGAACTAAATCTTTGGCTGAAAATCGTCCTCCAGCCCATAAACCAAAAGAAACGGCGGGATTAAAATGCCCACCAGAAATGTGTCCAACCGCATAAGCCATTGTTAGTACCGTTAATCCAAAAGCTAGAGCAACTCCAGCAAAGCCAATTCCTAAATTAGGTATTCCCGCAGCGAATAAAGCGCTACCACAACCTCCGAAAACAAGCCAAAATGTTCCAAAAAATTCTGCAAATAGTTTTTTCATAAGTATTTAATTTTTACATGGTTACTAGTTTGTTGTGAATGCTAAAAAAAATTAAAAAGTATAAGTGTAAGCCCAATACATTAGTAGGAATTGTAAGGGTAAACGCAGGTATAGCAGCCATTTGGGAAGTCCCATACTTGCTTTTGGATTGGTTAACATAAAAATATGTGTTGGAAAAATAGCAATTAGCAGCAAGATAATTCCCCAAGCTGCATATTGGGTAGTTGGAGGAAACAGTAATGAAACCCCTAGGATAATTTCGATAGCTCCGCTTAAAATATTCAGTAAAGACGGATTGGGAAAACTTGAAGGTATGATTTTTTGATATAAACGAGGAACTCTAAAATGATTGATTCCGGCAATTATATAGAGAAAAGCCATTATATACAAATGCCAAGGTGAATTCATAACAAGGTTGTTTGTTACGAATTTATAAAAAAATTAACAGTTTGATGGTGTTGTTTAAAAATATTTTGATTTTGATTACTTTTTTGAAGAATTGGTATTCATAATTATGATAGCAGCGATAATCAAAATTATTCCAAACCATTGAAGAACGTTTACCTCTTCATTCAAAAGAACGTAAGCCATTGTTACAGAAACCGGTAATTCTATAGCTGAGACAATACTACCAAGACCAATTCCAGTAAGAGGAAAACCTGCATTCATCAACAAAGGCGGAATAATCGTTCCGAATAGGGCCAAAACAATTCCCCATTTCATAAAAATTCCCATTTGAAAAGGACCTACTTGGGTAAATAGCGCAAAACCAAACACGATGATGGCACCACCAAGCAACATATATAAACTTCGTTGAGCAGATGAAATGTGATTAGCAATATGATTTGCGGTAAACATAGTAGCGGTAAAAGATGCAGCCGCAAGCAAGCCTAGGGCAATTCCTCTCCAATCCAAAGAAACGGTTGTAGCTATTACGTTCGTGGCCAAAAAAGTTCCTATTAAGACAATGATAACTGCGATTATTTTTTTGAGTGCTGGTAGCTTTTTGTCGATAGCCATTTCTACGACAACGCCCATCCAAACGGTTTGCATCAATAGTACAATAGCAATTGAGACAGGAATGTATTTTACAGCTAAATAATAGAAAACACTAGTCATTCCCAGTGAAGTTCCTGCAGCAATGAGTTGGAAAATGTTTTTTGAAGTTGCCTTTACAACCGTATTTCCTTTTTTGTTTTTTTGAAATAAATTAATCAATAGCATACCAAGAATACCAAGTACGAATTGAGCAGTCGTTACTTCTGGAGTTGAATAGCCTTCGTCGTAAGCCATTTTTACAAAAGTAGCCAACATACCATAACTCGTTGCGCCTAATCCTATCAGAAAAACTCCTTTCAATACTTGATTCTTTGTCATTTTTTTAATTTTTAAAAAGCGGGCAAAGATAAGGCATTTCTTTTTGAATCGATGCTTAAGTAGGCAATAGGTTTAGAATATACCCTGAAGCGGACTATTTTTGATGCCGATTTTCGTTGGGTCAAAGGCTAATTTTTGTTGTAAAAGAGAGGCATACACACTTCTAAAGTCGATTTTGTATTTTAAATCACCTTCGTCTAAATCTGTCAAGTTTGGATTTTTTCCAATAACGTTGCCTTTTGTGTTGCCACCAATGACAAAAAGTGGTGCTGCTGTTCCGTGATCGGTTCCCTTTCCGTTGTCCTTTACTCTTCGACCAAATTCAGAAAAAACTACTATAGTTGTGTTTTGCAATACTTGTGCTTTTTTCAAATCGGAATAGCAACTAAAAATGGCATCATTGAGCTCGCTTAGTTTATTTTGATGAATGGCCAATTGATTGTCGTGCGTATCAAATCCTCCGAGTGAGGTATAGTATACTTTAGAATTCAAATTTCCTTTTATCAGTTTAGCAATCCATTCTAAATTTTTGGCTAAGCCAGTTTTTGGATAATTAACCTCAGGAGGCGTGCTTTTTTTAAGAGCATCTTGTATGGCATCGGCGCCTTCTGTAACAGAATTAGCAATTTTTCGAACAAAATCCAATTGGGGATTATCAGATAATTGGTCTTTGGTTTCAGACGAGTTACGGCTGTTGAACCGATTGGGGTCTTTTACTGTAATACTGTTGGGTTCTTCGCCTTTTAATGCCAAGGTATCGATAGTGTCGATGTTGATTCCTGCTGTGGGTTGATGGTCATTGCATTGTAAATCCAAGTAGCGTCCAAGCCAACCTTGACTGAGGTATTCTTGATTAGTTGGAGCAGTTTGCCAAATTTCTTGGCTTCTAAAATGAGAGCGAACAGGATTAGCATATCCTACATTTTGGATGACCGTTAAATCACCATTTTGTTGCATTCTAGCAAAATCCTTTAGCGCAGGATGAAAGCCCATTCCGTTATTTCCAGCAATGACGTTTTGTTTTGCAATCCCAATTGATGGACGATGATGATAGTACAATTCATCTTGATAAGGAATGTAAGTATTGAGTCCGTCGTTTCCGCCATTCAACTGAATAAAAATCACGCATTCATTTCCTGTAACTAGTTGTTGTGTGCCAAAGGCGTGAAGAAACTGAGGAAGAATCAATGTTCCTCCTGTAAAAGTTCCTGTTAGCGCTAAAAAATTTCTTCTGTTCATAACTTGGATTAAATAAGTTGAAATTCAGGTGATTTTATGATAGCATTAAAAAGCCGAAGTACAGCATTATTGGCTCCAGTCGACTGAGCATCAAAGTCGTACTTTAGTAATTTTTCAAGATCTTGCTGCAAAGAGGTATCTGTTGAAAACAGCAATCGGTCTGTCAGTTCTTTTATGATTTCTTTGTTTGTTCCTTTGGTGTTCCAATCTAAACTGATAGAGAATGTCTGCTTTTTATCTAAAGTATTTTCTCTCTCTTGTTTTGGTCTTGGAATACTTTTTCCGCTACAAAGCAAATCGGCAACATTGTTTCGTTGTAAGTAAATTTGCGAGGTAAGCCAGCTTTTTCCGCCATCCCATCCCTTTACATTGGGAGGATTGAACAAATCCATACCTTGTTGTTTTAAGAAAAAAGCAATAGTACTGGATTGTGGTCTTTGGGTGTGTAATTCGTTAGTTAGCAATAGAATGTATTCTAATGGATTTTTAATTTTCGTACCCCCAGTATCGTTTTTTGAAAATTCTTCGGTAAAAATTTTGACTAATAACGGTTTAATTTCAAAATTGACTTTTCTGAAATAATCACCATAATAGGTTATTAATTCTTGTTTAGGTTCATCATAGAGGAACCATTTCAGGATTTTTTGTGTGAGCAAATACGGGATTTTTGGGTGGTCAAAAATGGCGTCTACCATTTCATCTAGTTTTAAAACACCTTTTTTGCCAAGGTATTCAATGGGGTCATTGTCTTCCAAAAATCGGCGATAGACCGCTGTGGTTTCTCCAATTCCTAATCCTGCCAATCCTTTGGCTCCATTTTTTATGTCGGCTTCAGAGTAATGACCTATGCCGAGAGTGAAAAGTTCTAGGAGTTCTCTGCTCAGGTTTTCGTTCAATTTTCCTTTTTTATTATCAACATTATCGAGGTAGCGTACCATTGCGTTGGTTTGCATTACTTTTTTTGTCAATGTTTTAAAATTGCCAAAAGCATTTTCTCTAAGGAGTTGGTTCTTTTGGAAAATCCAATAATTTACTTTAACCTTTTGGTAAGCTGTAACCAAATGATTCTCCCAAAAAAGCGTCATCTTTTCTCTCAACGGAAAATCGGCTGTTTTCATTTCATCAATCCACCAAGCTTTTAATTCATTCGAAGTTTGGATTTCTTTTTTTAGCAATTCTTTACCAGCTTCTGAATCTTCTTTTCGGGTTTGTCTGATTTTTTTGAGATCTTCTAATGACTTTGGACTTTCAGAAAGTAAGGCAGGTGTGCTAGTGTTGAAAGGTGCTTGAAACGATAGTTGAAGAAAACGTTCCATTCCTAATTTTTGAATCGCATGAGCTTGTTGATTGCTAAAACCTAGTCGTTGAGACCAAAGAAACTCTTTTTTCATTGTCGAATCTATTTGAGGTTAAGACTTTGGTAACTTGTAATAGTTTAATGGACAACTAATAAGAGTTTACCCAATCGAATTTATTCTTAATAATATCTTGCTTGTATTCTTCTAAAAAAGAGAGGTAGGCTTTTGCTGCTGGAGAGAAATTTTTGTTTTTGTGCCAAATTAAATTCCATGTGGACTGAATAGGTAAGCCACGCACAGGAATGATTTGAAGACTACCTGTGGTGATTTCATTTTTTATTCCAATAATGGGCATAATAGAACAACCTAATCCTGCAATAACCGCTTGTTTTACGGCTTCATTGCTAGTAAGTTCAAGTTTTTTCTTGACGTTCAAATGGTTCAAAAGCATAAACTGCTCCATACTTTGTCGGGTACCAGATCCCATTTCTCGCAAAATAATTGGAATGTTTTCTAAAATGTTTTTGTCGTATATTTTTTCTGGAAATTCGGTAGCTGAGTTCGAAACTAGAAACAAGCGATTGGGCATTAACTCAATCCGATTGACGGTTAAAGTTTCTGGTAAAATAGAAACCAAAGAAAAATCGACTTCATTTCTTTCTAAACTTTTAATCACTTTTGATTTATTGGTTACATCCAAAATTAATTCTACATCGGGATGCAATTTTAAGAAGTCGTTCAGAAAATAAGGCATAATGTATTTTCCAGTAGAGACGATAGAAATCTTTAGTCTTCCGCTCAATTTTCCTTGATAGGCTTGCATTTTGTAATTGATGGCGTGTACTTCATTGATGATTTTTTCGGCTGCTAGTACAATTTCTTTCCCGAAATCAGTTACATACAATTTTCTGCCAATAATTTCTGTTAGCGGAATTTCAAATTGGTCTTGAAAATTTTTAAGTTGAATAGAAACTGCGGGTTGGGTTAGATGCAATTCTTCAGCCGCTTTAGTAATGCTTTGACATTGTGCTACTTTTAGAAATACTTGTAATTGGTGGAGTGTATAGTTCATAAAAATATTTAATGATGTTTATTACAAATATAAATAAAAATTAATGATTTGATTTATTGAATTTTGCCACAGAAAAAATAAAATTATGAACCATCAAGAATTGACATTGTTTCAAAAAGTGAAATTAGCGGCAGTACTTATTGTGTTACTTGTTGTGCTAGCCTTTGCTTTTTTAGAACCTGAGAATTCCTTTTTTAGTGTACTGTTGGTAATTGGTATTCTTTGTGGTACACAGATATTGAAAGATTTAAAATATAAACTTTAATTAAAATAGCCCTTTTTATGGAAAAAGACTTTGAATTTCAATTAATCGATGGAGAATTTACTCCCGCTGGAGCAGCCAAAGTGCTATTTCCTTTGATTAATAACAAGATTAATTACCATTCTTTGGAGAGTTTTAGCAATGAAATTCGGTTTGATAAAGATGCTACCAACTCCAAGAAAAGAATTTCAGAGTTGCAAGAAGTACAGTTGCAAATTCAAGAATTATTAGAGAAAGCAGAAGAAAACGGATCGAAATTAAAAATCACTAGCCAAATAAAAATTGAGTTGGACCACGCTAAATAGTTTCAAAGGGCGTCAGCTTGTGATTGCCACTATGCATCATAAAGAGCAGGTGATGGCTCCTATTTTAGAGAAAGGCTTAGGTGTTATTTGCACCACGCCAAAAGATTTTGATACCGATAGTTTTGGTACTTTTTCAGGAGAAATAACTAGAGTTTCTGATGCCTTGACCGTGGCGCGTCAGAAATGTTTAGCAGCAATTGTTGCCACAGATTGTGATTTGGCAGTGGCCTCCGAAGGTTCATTCGGCCCTCATCCTTCCGCTTATTTTGCAACAGCAGACGACGAATTGGTTATTTTAGTTGATCGGCTTCATAATTTGGAGATTATCGGCAGAGCAGTAAGTTTCAAAACGAATTTTTCTGGGAAGGTTGTTGAATGTGAAAAGGATCTTCTCGATTTTGCCTCACAAGTAGATTTTCCGACGCACGGATTGATTTTGAGAAGTAGTCAGGAAAGTACTGAAGGAATGGTAAAAGGTATACTTTCTGAGAAAGTGCTATTGGAAAGTTTTCATGCTATACAATCGAAATATCATTCGGTATTTGTTGAAACAGATATGCGAGCTTTGTACAATCCTACCCGAATGGAAATCATAAGCGTTGCTACTAAGCAATTGGTTCAAAGCGTTCAGTCCTTGTGTCCAGAATGTCAAACTCCAGGATTTACCATTACAGATGTAAAAACAGGACTGCCTTGTTCTTGGTGTGGGAGTGCAACATCCTCTGTATTGAGCCATATTTATAGTTGTAAAAAGTGTTGTTATATGAAAGAAGATTGGTATCCGAAGTATAAAAAAACAGAGGATCCAGGTTTTTGTAATTATTGTAATCCTTAAAGAATGAATACTACTAAAGATATAGCAAAAGCAATACAATTGCTACAAAAGGAATCAGTAGTAGCTATTCCTACTGAGACCGTTTATGGTTTGGCTGGCAACATATATAGTGAAAAAGCTATCCGAAGCATTTTTGACTTAAAGAATCGCCCAATGTACAATCCCTTGATTGTTCATTTGAAATCGTATACCGAATTAGAAAAAATTGCGGCGAATATACCAGATAAAGCGAGATTGTTAGCAGAAGTTTTTTGGCCTGGACCATTAACATTAGTTCTAAAAAAGCAAAATAATATTTCTGATTTGATTACTGCGGGCAAGGATACCGTAGCAGTTCGTGTGCCCAATCATCCTGTTGCGCTGGCACTTTTGAATCAGTTGGATTTTCCTTTAGCTGCTCCAAGTGCGAATCCATTTGGCTCAATCAGCCCTACTACAGCAGCACATGTTGCAAATTATTTCGATTCCAGTTTAGTCCATGTTTTAGATGGGGGAGCATGTTCGCAAGGCATCGAGTCAACTATTGTTGGATTTGAAGAAGACCAAGCTATTTTGTATCGAGCTGGTGCTACATCAATAGCGGCTATTGAAGCAGTAGTTGGACCTTTAAAAGTTTTTACCAAAGAGGATGTAGCTCCTATAGCTCCAGGAATGTTATCCAAGCATTATGCGCCTTCTACTAGTACAATTTTCTCAGAAGATGTTGAAAAAACGCTTGCAACCCTCACAGAAAAAAGGGTAGGTGTGGTGTCTTTCTGCAAAGAATATAACCATCCAGCTATTCATTATCAAAAAAAATTGTCAAGTACTGGTAGTTTAGAAGAAGCTGCCAATCGATTGTATGCAACACTTCATGAAATGGACGCTCAGCCTATAGATGTTATTATAGTCGAAAAAGTTCCTAACGAAGGCATTGGGGTAGCCATCAACGACAAGTTATTAAGAGCCTCAGCAGTATAAATTTAAAACAAAACAAAACCTATGAATTTAGACTTATTAATTGAAAACATTACTAATCCAGCTTTACTTTTCTTTTTATTAGGAATCATAGCTGTCTATCTCAAAAGTGATTTAGAAATCCCAAATAATACCTCCAAGTTTATCTCGCTTTATCTCCTCTTTTCCATAGGATTTAAGGGAGGGCAGGAGTTGGCACATAGTCATTTTTCGATTGAAATCATTTGGTCGGTTGTTTTCGGAATGGTAGTTTCTATAGTGATTCCATTGTATACCTTCTTTATTTTGAAGAAAAAATTCAGCATTGAAAATTCAGGAGCTATTGCAGCGGCATATGGTTCAGTCAGTGCGGTTACTTTTGTTACGGCCATTTCATTTTTAGAAATGCAAGCAGTAACATTTAGTGGGCATATGGTAGCAGTAATGGCTTTGATGGAAGCTCCAGCGATTATTGTTGGTGTAATTTTAATTCAAATGTTTTCTAAAAAATCAGCTGTTGATTCTAAAATTGGTCCAATCGTCAAACATTCCTTTACTAACGGCAGTGTGCTCTTGATTATTGGTAGTTTAATAATTGGTCTGCTAGCTAGTGATAAAGCTGCTTTAGGAATCAAGCCTTTTACTACCGATATTTTCAAAGGGTTTTTAGCCATTTTCCTTTTGGATATGGGAATTGTGAGTGGTAGAAAATTAGGGGACTTCTTTAAAAGTGGATGGTTTAGCTTTGCTTTTGCAGTTATCATTCCATTAATCAACGGATGTGTAGTGGCATATTTAAGCCAATTTGTTACAGAGGATATTGGGAATCGCTTCATATTTGCCGTATTAGCTTCTAGTGCCTCTTACATTGCAGTTCCAGCAGCTATGAAAATTGCAGTACCTAAGGCAAATCCTGGTATTTTTCTGCCCATGGCTTTAGCGGTTACGTTTCCTTTCAATATTACGTTCGGAATGCCAATTTATTTATCAATTGTACTAGCAGGCTAATCATTGGTTTTCCCCTTTTGTGTTAAATCGCTCAAATGAAAACGTAACGCATCAACTGAAATATTAATTTCCCAAAACGATAAACCCAAAGAAACCAATAACGCCAATAAACTAAAGCCAAACAAGTAAATCCCAGCAATTTGTTGGTTAAGATACAGCAATAACATGGCGAAGACAGATAGAAATAAACTCATTACACCTGCCATTTGCATGTACCGAATTAGCGTTAACCGCAAATTAAGATTTTTGATTTCTAACAAAATCATACTGTTCTCTTTCTCTTTGTAGGCTTTTTTTAATCCACGAATGATTGTGGCTAAAGTTAAAAAACGATTCGTATAAGCCAATAATATCAAGGAAGTTGCAGAGAATAGTAGTGCTGGGGTTTCTATTTGTAGGGTCATCTTTTTTTTTACAAAGGTCGGGTAACTTTGGTTTCATTTCAAAAAAAAACTTCGTTTCAATTACTGAAACGAAGTTTTTTTTAAGGAGGATTTTGAATTACATCGTTAAGTTAAATACTAAACCATTCTCGTGAGTGTAGGTAAATTTGTTGTCACAATCGCCATTTCCGTAATCAATTGTTCCGTTGAGTAACGTTCCTTTTACCGTTAGTTTTCCTTTTGAAACATATTCACAATCGTATTTTTTTACCAAAGATTCAGCTACAGTTAAAGTTAAGCTTGGTCCGTTTTCTTTGCTTACAGTATGATTTCCTTGTGTCATCTCGTAAGTGTTATCCGAAAGTATCAAAGGTGTTCCTACGCCTTCAGTTTGTTTGATCGTATGTGTTCCAGTATTCAAGAATACTATTCCTTCTAAATTAGTCAGTTTTCCATTAGTAACAGTTCTGCTCCACTGCGGAATATTAGGGGTTACGGTTTCATTTACATACACTATGGTTCCTTCTACTTTTAAACCGTTTACGTAATAGTTTTCGCGTTCTATTTTCATAGTGGCTTTTGGAGTGCTTACTAAACCAGATAATGTAATTTTTAATTTTCCTTTACGAGTAATGTTGTTCGTGGTACAACCTGTTCCAAAGTCTATCGTTATCACTTTTGGAAAAACATTAGGCGTTAGATTGTCTACAGTAACAATAGCACAAGCTCCTACTAAGGAATTTACAGTAGATTTGTTGGTTGATTTCGATAAAGAATTATCGAAGGTGACTTGTGTTCCAGTTTTGAAATCCAATTCGTTGATGACATCGATTGTGGCTGAAGCTACAACTGTATTGGTGTCTGTAGCATTTACTAATTCGTCTTTAGTACAAGAAGTAACAGCAAGAGCGACTGCAATAACAGACAAGAATACTACTTTTAAATTTTTCATAAGAGTTAATTTTAAGATTTGGTGCGATTCAAAAATAGTAAAATGATTGAGATGACCATGAAAAAAACTTGAAAAATTCATTAACAGATGTTTAAGGAAGGATTTTCCTCATTTTTTTAAGCGAGGCTTTTTTGTCTATTTTTTTTACAAATAATTACAATAAAATCCAGCTATTAATCCAGAAAGTGTAGCGGTAAAGTCAAAAAAAATGATACTAATCAAAGGTTTTTTTAGGTGTTTTTATGGCAAATAAACTATATTCTAAACGATCATTAAGGGTAGACAATAGCACAAATAAAGCCGCAAGAATAGTAACATAAAAAAACCTGCAAATTGGGATTTGCAGGTTTCAGTTTCTTAAAAAAGGATTCGATTACTTAATCATTTCAAAACTTCTTTTCACAAAGGCAGTCAAAGCTTCTCCTTTTAATAAGTTCTGAGATAATTTAGCCAAATCAAGGGCTTGTTTTACTAAGTTTTCTTGAACGGTTTTGTCTTCGTTGATCAAAATGCTGGTCGCTAATGTTGAATTGGTGTTCACCACTAAGTTGTACATTTCTGGAAAATTACCCATTCCGAACATTCCACCGCCACCAGTTTGACTCATTTCTTTCATACGACGCATGAATTCTGGTTGTGTGATGATGAAGGGTGCTGCACTACTATCTAATGCTTCTAGCTGAACCGTATAGGTTTGTTTAGGAACAATAGTTTCCACTACTGTTTTCAAACTTTCTTGTTCTTCTGTAGATAATTTAGAAATTGTAGTTTCTTCTTTTTTGATCAAATTATCAATGTGGTCAGAGTCAACACGAACAAAAGTTAGTCCGCTATTGTCTGATTCTAATTTTTGAATCAAATGAGGAATAATTGGAGAATCTAACAACAATACTTGGTAGCCTTTTTCTTTAGCGATCTCAATGTAAGAGTGTTGTGCTTCTTTGTTTCCAGCATATAATACCACCAATTTACCATCTTTGTCCGTTTGGTTTTCTTTGATGGCTTCTTTTAGTTCTTCAAGCGTGAAATATTTTTCATCTACGGTTGGATATAAAACAAAGGCTCCAGCTTTTTCATAGAATTTATCTTCAGAAAGCATTCCGTACTCTAATACAATTTTGATATCGTTCCATTTGGCTTCAAAATCTGCTCTGTTTTCGTTGAACAAAGATTTTAATTTATCCGCAACTTTACGCGTGATGTAGTTCGAAATTTTCTTAACTGCACCGTCTGCTTGCAATCCAGAACGAGAAACATTCAACGGAATGTCTGGAGAATCTACCACTCCGCGAAGCATCATTAAAAATTCAGGAACAATACCTTCTACGTTATCGGTTACGTAAACTTGGTTTTGGAACAATTGAATTTTATCTTTTTGAATCTGTAAATCGGCACCTAATTTTGGGAAGTACAAAATACCAGTTAAGTTGAAAGGATAATCAACATTTAAGTGAATATGAAACAACGGCTCTTCAAACTGCATTGGGTACAATTCACGATAGAAGTTTTTGTAATCTTCATCTTTTAAATCCACAGGTTGTTTGGTCCAAGCTGGATTTGGGTTGTTGATGATGTTGTCAACTTCAATAGTTTCTGCTGTATAATCTTCTGGAGCATCTTCTGGTTTAGGAAGTGTTTCAGTTTTGGTTCCAAATTTAATTGGAATTGGCATGAACTTATTGTATTTGTTCAATAGTTCTCTGATTTTGCTTTCTTCCAAAAATTCTAAAGAATCTTCTGCAACATGTAATACGATTTCAGTACCGCGATCTGTTTTGTTTGCTGGTTCTAATGTAAATTCAGGGCTACCATCACAAGTCCAATGTGCTGCTGGTTCATCTTTGAACGATTTCGTGAAGATTTCTACTTTTTCAGCCACCATAAAGGCAGAGTAGAATCCTAATCCGAAGTGACCAATGATTCCGGAGTCTTTAGCCGAATCTTTGTATTTATCCAAAAATTCTTCCGCTCCAGAAAAAGCCACTTGATTGATGTATTTTTCTACTTCATCAGCCGTCATTCCTAGACCTTGATCAATGATGTGTATTTTTTTGCCTTCTTTGTCTATTTTAACTTCAATAATTGGATTGCCGTACTCTACTTTTGCTTCTCCTATACTAGTAAGGTGTTTTAATTTTAAAGTAGCGTCGGTTCCATTAGAAATCAATTCACGCAAGAAAATCTCGTGATCACTGTATAAAAACTTTTTGATTAAAGGGAAGATGTTTTCTACCGAAACATTAATTTTACCTGTTGCCATAGTGCTTATAAATTTTAAAGTTTAGTTTAATGCTAATTGGCTCTTCAAATAGAATACCATTTGCTAATGAAGTGACAAAATGTCTTAAAATGTTAATTTTTTTTTCAAAAAAAATATTCCTATTCATTCTCTAGCAAGTTTTTGAGTTGTATATTTGTTAATGTATTAATTTTAAACCAGTTATAGTTATGAGGAAATTTATTCTTTTGGGCGCCATGGTTGTTTTACTTTTTGCGTGTAAATCAAGTGCCCCAACAGTTGCCCCTACCGCACCCGTTGCAGCAACCAAATTGGACAAGAAATCTCAAGTTGCCATCAAAGGAAATTGGCAAATTACAGATGTTACCTATCCTGGTTCTGAGTATTTTAAAGTAAATTCATTCAACATTGCAGATTCTAAATGCTTTATCGGTAGTACTTGGAATTTTATTTCCAACAACAACAAAGGTAGTATGGCATTGGCTGGTGCTGGTTGTACTTCGTTTTCCTCGTCCATCGTTTGGAGCATTAATAATGAAGGAATGTTTGTCCTGAAAATAGTAGAGACAGGAGTGAAATCCAAAACCGTCCAATCTGGATTTTTATTGAAAGTAGCCAACCAAACGGAAAGCACTTTTGAGCTTATTGATGTAATGGATGTTGCTGGGCAAAAAAAAGATATTGTGTATCATTTTAAAAAGACTAACTAATTTAAGGACATATGAAATCACCATTAACAACAGGTTTGTTGCAAACAAACACCGATAAATAAAGGCGATATCATCTATGACCACTAACAAATAAATTTTACAAATATGAAAAAAATCACCATACTAAGTCTAACTGCAGTGTTACTCTTTAGCAATTTTTTTACAGCATGTAATTCGGTGAAAAATGCCAATAACACGCAAAAAGGAGCTGGAATTGGAGTAGCTGCGGGTGCATTAATAGGAGGGATTCTTGGGAATAATTTAGGTAAAGGAGGAAATGCCGCTTTGGGAGCTGCCATTGGCGCTGCAGTTGGTGGAGGAGCTGGAGCTCTAATTGGGAACAAAATGGACAAGCAAGCTCGTGAAATTAGTCAAGCTTTGCCGGGGGCAGATGTTGAACGCGTGGGAGAAGGAATACATTTGACTTTGAATGAAAATGCCGTGCGATTTAATACCAATAAATCAAGTCTAACTCCTCAAGCGCAAGCCAATCTAGATAAACTGATTCCCGTTTTTAAAGAATACGGCGATACCAATATCGAAATTTTTGGGTACACCGATAGTTCAGGTAAACCAGAGTACAATTTGACACTTTCTGAAAAAAGAGCCGAATCGGTAAAAACCTATTTGATTGGAAAAGGATTGGACGCCAACCGTTTTAAAACCTCTGGTTTTGGTATAGCAGACCCAATTGCTCCGAATGAGACACCAGAAGGTATGGCCAAAAACCGTAGAGTTGAATTTGCGATTACCGCCAATGCCAAAATGATTCAAGACGCAAAAAATGGTCAATAATTCGATATAGAAAAGAAAGCGAAAAAGCTGTTTCTTTGGAGACAGCTTTTTTTTATATAAAATGAAATTTTCAACCGCTTATTTTTTCTAAAGCCACTATCTTTGTTTTTTATTAATGATACAATAAATAATGCTTGAAGTTCAAAATATTTCCTTCGCTTATACAGACAAAGCGATTATTCAGAATGTTGATTTTACCGTAGAAAAAGGACAAAATATTGCACTAATT
>CAUPCW010000060.1:0-20254 GCA_963509895.1 uncultured Flavobacterium sp. | reverse complement strand
CTTGACTTTGCTAACACTATCGTTGAGTTGCAGGTAGCGTTTAGTGTAGTTAGGAAGTTGTGAAGGCGTACTTACTTCCATCAACAGGGCTAGGGCCAACAAACGATCTTCAGTACTCTGGATGGCAGTAGCTTTGGTATAGGATTGTTGAGCATAGCTAAAGGCCAATTGGGGTTGACTCTTTTGATAGTATTTTGCCAAATTACTGTAACTGGTAATCAAGCCATAATCGAATTGCAATTGTTGATGAATGGCTAACGCTTTCTTTAAATAAGCACCACTTCTGGAATCTTGGATTTTAAAATAACAAAAGCCCAAATTGTCCAAAACTCTGGCTTGATGCTCCAAATTATTCTGTACGATAGGAGATTGAGAGAGCGCCGTCAATAGTTGAATGGCTTGCTTGTAGTGCTTTTGTTCCATATACACCACAGCGATGTTGTTTTGAATGACTGCTTTTTGTAGGGGTGTATCGGCTAAGGCACTTGCTTTTTGATAGTACCGAATGGCATTGGCGTAATCAAAAAGATGTTGGTAATTAATGCCGAGGGTATTATAAATGGCCACTTTGTATTGGGCTTCGGTGTTTTTTTGAAAAAAGGGTAGGGCTTCGGTAGCGGTAGACTCACTGCCCACATAATCGCCTTGCGTTTGCTGAATGGCTGCCATTTTGAGCAAAGCATAAACAATTTTATCCCCTTCGGTTTGGGTATTACTTTGCGTTCGAATTTCATTGTAGTAATAGTAAGCGCTGTCGTAAACGCCTTTTGCATAAAAATCTTCTGCGGGGCTAATGTATTTATGATAAGCTGTTTCAGGAGTTGCTTTGTTTGTGGAAGGCTCATTTCTAGTACATGAAAAGAGAAAAGTGCCCAACAACAGTAGGGATATAAAAAACGGGAAATGTACTCTTTGAAGTATCATTTCCCGAAAATATCAAATTAATTCCATTTAATGGAGGATCATCTTTTATTTTTTTGGAGGAGTTGTTGGGGTTTGACCAGTAGAGTTCCCGCCTGTGCCATCGCCAAAAGTAGTTAGGTAAGAGTGTAAAAGCTATTGATTGTTTTTTTGTCTTTTTCTTTTATCCTAACAGCATAGTTAGCAAAGCATTAATCATCTTATGTTATGAATCATTTGTTAATAGTTCTAGTTTTGCTGTTGTGATAGAGTGCATTACTAATGAAAAGTGTAGAGTAAAGTCCAATGCCTAAAATGTTATATTTAATATCTTGTATGTCAAAATTGCCATGTATTTTTTTTCTAAAAAAGTGATTGGAGGCTTCTTGGGCTAGTTCAATACCGATTCCAAAAACTAGTAAACCGAGTACTCCTATTAGATATTGCCTCCCTCTATTTTTGGCCCAAAACAAGTTATACCCGAAAGCCGCATAAAAATAAAAGAGGCCATGTAATTCTTTATCAAAATTTCGGAAACTAGCCGGTAGTTTTATCATAAAACCAGCTATGATGAGTAGGATAATTAAGGCTAAAGTCATTTTTTTTAACATAGCGTAATTGTTTTATTTTTTTATGGTTATACCTCTAAAGTTTCCATTGCCATTGGGTCTGTATGTGCACTACATACACCAAATTCTACCAATTTACCATTTTCATATTCATAAATGAAGGCCATTTTTGCAGTAAATACGGTTTTTTCAAACGGTGTAGCTAAACCGTTTATATGAAATTTCCAATTGTAACCTGAAACTTGTTTGCCAAAATAGCAATAAATACAAAGCGCTTCAAAGGGAGCTATTTCAAAAATAGTTATTCCTTTAGGAGCACTATTCCAAACTTTGAATCTTTCTACAATTGAGGACAACACCTCTTGATAATCTTCGCGTTCGTACCAATCGTATTTCTTGAAGAGTTGGATAAAGGCTTCACTTATGAAGGTATGACAAGCTTTATCAAGGTCTTGAATGAATTGTTGGTTTTTTTCTACGGAGAATGGTTCTTGTTTAAGGGAAATTGTGGTGTTGCTCATTTTTTAACATTTATCGGTTATGAGTTATGAGATGTGTTTAAATTGCTTAAAGTTTAAAGTTGTTTAAAGTTATGGGTGGTGGGTGGTTCTTTTTTCTTTTCCCGACCCTAAAGAATGGAAAAGAGAACGAAAAGATTCTCTTTTTTCACTTATTGGTTGTGGTCACTGCAATCGAAGAGATACCTGATTATTAAGTGGCGTACTTTGATGGGTGCTAGGGTTGTTTTTCTCTTGCTTCAATTTTAATTTTTGGGTCAATTGCATCGGATTGTTCGAGCATAATTGTTTCATCGCTAAAAACAATTACCACTCGGTTTTGATCCAGTTCCCGCATTAAGAGTTTTGTTAATTGTATGATAGCTTTTTTTAGGGTATTCTCTTCTTGAGGGAATTTTGGATACTGAATGAAATTGACTTCTATGGAGGGCTCTTCTTGTCCCAAGAAGACTATTTCGCAGGGATTTATTTTGGCGCTTAATACCACATCAAGAGTTGCTTTAGTATGTTCTTGTGCTCTTAGCAAGGCTGTTTTGAATTCGGATAGCGGAATCTTTTGGTTGGAGTAGTTTCTTAGTAGCCCCAACGTCACGTTGGCGGTGAATGTTTTAACGGTTACTGTATTCATAGCCTTTTAGGATTTAAGTATTAAACAATTATTATGAAGTACCACTTTGTTTTTGATGCTAAATGCTTCTGTATTATTTTTTGGATCATAACTGAAAAGAATGGTACTATCGAAAGTTCTGTTTAAAATTTCTTTCTTCAAACAGTTTAGGTAGTGTGCTCTTGCTTGTACCCATCCTTTTACCTCAGTGGTTTTATTGTAGGTTTCAATGAGTTCTTTGTCTGATTGTCCAGCTAGTTTGCGTATCCATTGTGCAGCTTCTGGACTATAATACGCTGATTCATTTAAGAAATATTCTGACAGGGTACATTTTTTGGGTTCTTCAAGGATATGTGTATACATTCGGGTGTAGTTATAGCCTTCAGGTACAATGGCTATATAGCTAGCTCGAGTTTGTAATTGGAATAGTTCATTGGTACTATTGAAGCTGAAACTACGGCCAATGAATTCCATTTTGTTATTAAAATTCCAAACCTCTGTGGGTTCCACCATTGAAAAGTCAAGTATCGTGGATGGATGGGGATGGTTAATCTCTAAGAATAGCGGTAATGGGTGTTGCTGCCCCAAGGCTTTAATTTTCACTAAGGATTGATTGACCTTTATTACTTTAGCTGGAACTGTACAGGTCGTTTTTCCATTTAAGCAGGCATTTAACAAAACAATTTTCATAACATAACAAATTTAGATTACACTTTTGCTACGTCGAGAAATGCGGTAAAGAATTGTGGTTTCTCAACACATTTGAACGACTGTCCCGCATCGGAATCTGAAACAAGTTCAGATTGAAGGCCACCGTGTCGTGAGTTGATCGGTTGGCAGGAAACAAGTTTCCTTCTGGATGCTTTACAAAGATTAAAATTTATATTTTAATTGTGCAAGGAAAAATGATGTTATTTAGTGTAAATTAGATTAGCTGGTTTATTTTTTTTTCCAAAAACATAAGCTAATTGTTTATATTTTGCGGCCCATTCATTTGCTTTATCAAGTGAAATATTTTCAATAAAAAACTCTCCTCAGCCCATTGTTCGTCTGCTGAAATTCCTATACCAATGCTGCATTTTAAGCCAAGTTTGATGATGTCATCTTCTAAATTTTTATTTCTAATTCTATTTTCCTCAAGGGGTAAAATTTCAGGTGAAGGGTTCCATGCTGTTATAAAAGCCCAGGAATTCAAACCTTCAACTTCTGATATTATTGTATTAATTTTTATAATAAATTCTGTTTTTGCCAATACTTTAAAAGAAGTGTTTAAAAAAGCTTGGTGAAGTTGATCTGATGTCATTAGATATTTTTTATGTAGTGGTATTTATTGATTTGTCATTTTAACTATACCAAAAAATGCTATATTTTTCAATCAAGACTTTTAAAGTTTGGAATGCACTTCTATAATCTTTATCCTTATTTTTCACACCTAGCGTTGTTGAGGTTTGATTTTTCGAAAAAGTGAGACCTGTAATTAGATGTGCTATAAAATTGGGTAAAATTTTAACCTCGGTTAATTCACCATCAAATCTAGGATTGATTAATACATTTCCTTCTGCTTGTAGCCCCACGTGAGCTGAAATATCTGAAACCTTATGAATTTTAGTATAATCAATGTTGTTTTTAATGTCCTTGCTATGAAATACAATGAAATAATCTTCTGGTAAACAACAGAACTCTTTAATTATTCCATTTACATTGTAGCCATTACTGTATCTTTTACCTTCTTTTTTAGAAGTCTTACTAGCATTGTTTTTATTGTAAAATAAGTCATAAGGCACAACCGTATTTACACAACCGTTGTGATATGCTATAACTATCCTACCTTTTTTACAGTTGTTATAAATTGGGATTTCAATCATTACATCCTCATCCAAAACCTTGTGTTTTTGAAATGACCATTCACCAGTCTTGTAAATTGTTAAGTAATACCAAATTTTTTCATTTTTAAAAATATCAGTTAAAGGTGGTAAATAGAAAGCTGGCGGCTGATTTTCAATGGTTTTAACCTCTTGTTTTGTATTTATAATTTCAGCTACGATTTCATCAACAGAAGAATCCGGTATTTGTATGGTTTCTATTTCTGTTTTTCTTACTTGTAGTCTATTTTCAATGAAATAGGTTATTTCATCCCCTTTTAGTAATTGGGTCATATTCCCTGTTCTCTGGAACAATTTTATACCATTAACAAAAACGGGTCTATTTACCTCTTTAATTTTTAGAAGTACATAATCTCTATTGTTTTCTTTATTAAAATGGAAATCGATATGACTATTTGATATGCCTCCCATTGTTTGTTTTACCGCATTTCTGATTTTTAATTCGAAGCCATCTATGTTTTCAGTGTAGGTATAAGTATCGGTTCCACTTGAATTAAGATATTTAAAGTCATCATTAACACCACTAATACTTCCGCTATCATTAACACCTATATACAATTCGCCCCCACCAGTATTTTGAAAACCAGCGATTGTTTTAAGGATGAACGATAATTGACGATCAATATTTGCTTCTATACCACCAGCTGGAAAGACAATAGAGGTTTTAAATTCTTTAGTTGCAGATTCGTAACCAAATTTACTATCCTGCCTTGGATCATTTGATGCTTCTTGTTTTACAATTTCTTGTTTTACAATTAATTCAACAGGATATTCTAAGTGTAAGGTCACCTTATTATATCCTTTATCAACAATACCATTTACAAGTAGATTGAAGATATCCCCAATTTCGTGTTTTGGTTCGTTATATTTGGGATAATATCTATGGTACAATCCAAATGAATCTTTTAATTCATAGAAAGTAGCTTTTGTGTTGGAATCTAAATCAATGTTTACCACTTTAAAAGGGTATTCTGTTGTTAAATCTGCATAACAAAACTGAAGTACCTGATTTCTGTCCTGAACTAAATAGGGTAATCCCCAAATGTTTACTTCTTTAACAAAGCAATTCAATTTATTTGGAATATTAAATTCTTCCCATTCTAACTGATAATCGTATGGTTTTACACGATAGGTGTCTTTAAAGCCATCGGATAGATAGATGTATTTTGAATCGTTTTCTTCTTTAATTCCAATTACTTGAAAGATGTAGGATTGTCCAGGTATGTATGTTGACATAGTTTTTAATTAAATATGGTTTTGGCTCTATTACACATTCGTTTTAAAAAATAGACTTTATTTCTTTGATATGTATTTCTGTTCTGGATGATTAATTTTTGGATGTAATCTGATTAAAAAACCATTTTTTATCATATCAGGGATTATCCTATTTTTCAAATGACTTACCGATCTATCCACTTGATTTGAAATTTCTTCAATTGAAATATATTGTGAAGAGCAAACTTCAATTATGTTTTCTTGAAGGGTTGTAAGTTTTTTAACTTTCAAAGTGTCATCATTTGAGGTGTCATCATTTGAGGTGTCATCATTTGAGGTGTCATCATTAAAATCATTTTCAACGGAAAACTCTGTATTGAGGTGATACGTTGTCCATCTACTTTTATTTTCAGACAGCAAATAGCCTTGTTTACATAAATCTTGCAATAACTTGGTAATATCTGATTTATGCTTATCAATGGTGTATTGCAGTTTTGTATTGGTAACATCTCCTTCAATATGACAAACCGCTAAAGCGGTTAGTTCATCTTTTCCTAGCGTTTCTATCGTTTTGCCAAACAATTCTTTTAATACATTTAAGGTATTTTCAGGAATTACACTAAACATTGGCATTTCAAGAATGATTCTGTCCGGTTCTGTATCTATAGTGACATAGGGTCTGCGCCAGTGTGAACTCATCCAGCCTGATAAAATTTTACTCACCCCACTTCCAGCTTTTTCTGCACTACCAATCATAAGGAACATTTTTTGAAGATTGGTATTTCGACATTGGCTAATACCACCCTTATAAAACTGATGAAGTGTTACTAATAAGGTGCCTGGGTTGGTAAATGTAAAAGACTCTGATCTACTTTCGATAATAATACTTCCAGGAGCACTATAATCGCTATGAATTAATGCATTGACAAATGCTTCACGAAGGGCGGTGTGTGCAGCTGTTTCATCTTGTCTTTGTCCTTTGACTAATTGAAATGGTTTAGGTAATCTTGAGGTTAATTTAGGATATATTAATTTATAAAATTGAAATAAATTACATTCAAAAGTTCCATCAGGGTAGATTCTATCGGACCAACGTTCTTCATCTGTTTCGGACAATAATTCTCTATAATCCGGAAAAAATTTTGGACAACATTCCTCATCCGTAATGCTTAAATATTTACCAAACATCACGATACCCGCTACTGTAAAACCTTCTTTTTTTGTTTTACGGTCTTTGCGGTAACCACCAAGTTGTTCTAAAAAGGCAATATCATCTAATGTTAACCAAGTGTGAGAAGGTTTAACCGATGCTAATAATTGACGGTATTGTTGCAAGGAGGGTATGTCAATATCTTGCATTGTATAGCCTTCTAAAATTCTGTTATCTGGACTAAAAGATAAATCTGCATCGGCTAGCATTCTGCGGACCTCTTCATCTTTGCAAGTATAATCCCCTTCGTAGTTTCTTTTGTAGGTGTTTTTAAAAGGATTGGTAGTGAGATATACTGGTTTTTGCTTTCTTTCGGCTGGTGGTATATTAAATGCCAACACTTTTTTACCTTCGATGCTATATTCTTTTACATCTTCGTTTCTAAGTAAGTTGTTTGAAATGGTACTGGGATTATTAACACCATTCCAAAAGTCTTTTTTGTACTTTTCTATTTGTGTTCCCTCTAAACCATCAAAATGAAATTGCCCTTTTTTTTCTTTTACCCCTAAAACAATAATGCCCCCCGAAGTATTGGCAAACGCAGCATAGGTTTTCCAAAAATCTACTGGAAAACCACCTTTGGCTGATTTATATTCTATTTCTTCAGATTCGGCATTGGGAAATACTTCTGAAATAATGATATCATCTGGCTGATTTAATAAATCAAATATTTCTAATTGTTTTGCCATAACTTTTTTATTTTTTACTCCAACTTAAACCCACATATTCTTCCTTACTCATACGCTTACTAAGCTCCAGCTCTACCAATAAAACCTCATCATAAGTTAACTCATACAACTTGTCCACTAAATTGTCAATTTATCTTAATGTGTTTATTTTTAAAACATTCCGGCCAATTTTTCATTCATGTATAAAATGTTTTTTGCATTTATTGAAAGTTCAGCTGCTAATTCTTTTATATTTTTTTCAATGCTAATATCTTGGACATACCATTCACTATTATTCAAAATAACATTTAAATACACATAAGGTTTTCCTAAAGAAAAATAAATATTGTGTTCTTCTGTTTTTTTTATGATAACAGCTGGATTGCTTATACACTTTTTCAAATTATCAAAAGCGAAAGAAGCAATTTCACTGTTTATAATTGCAATACCAATACTATCTTGGTCATAATAAATTGAGTTGTTTAAAATGTCTATTTGCTTTAATTTCATGGTGTTATTTTTTTTCGTTACTCCACTTTTAACTCCTCATATTCCTCACGACTCATACGCTCTGCAAACTCTGGCTCAAACACCAAAATTTATTGATAACTCTATGCATTAATCACAGTCATCTATTTGTAAATATTCGAGTTTATATTTCAATCTTTCTATCGCATTTTTTGAAATTTCAAAACGACTCAAATTTCTAGGTATTTCATGAAATTTTATAATCAAATTGTGATTTGAATACCGTTCAAAAACATCGGTAAAAAGATCAAACTTATTCTTGTCAGTATCAATAACTGTAATTAAATCAAGTAATATTTGAATAATGTTATCAGTAATTTTGCCGTATAATTCTTCGGTTTTTATAACTAAATATGAATAGGGACTGCTATATTCCGTTATGTATTGTAAATAATCTTCGCCCCATTTAACCTCGATGTTGTTATCAACCATATAAATGTAGCAGTCTTTAAAAAATTCGCTATTTATTGCATCAATAAGACTCTTATTTTGTTCAACAAATAAAATTTTTTCATAGCTAAATTGTAAAAAATTTTTTAGTAAGTATTCCGGATTTATTATCTTTTGGTCTATAAAATTGTATTTTTTCATAATATTTTCTACTCAACCTTTAACCCCTCATACTCCTCACGACTCATACGCTCAACAAACTCTGGTTCTATTAACAAAACCTCATCATAAGTCAAATCATAAAGTTTGTAAATCAAAATATCTATTTCCTGTTCTAAATCTATTGTTTCTAAGCCTGATTTTTTACCTTCAATTATTTGATTAACAATTGTAATGTATGGGATTTGAGCTGATTCGGATATTTCGGGAATTTGTATTTGTTCTACAAAATTAACTTTGAATTCAAAACCACTACCCATATTAACGCCCTGTTTAGAATATTGCCACAAAAATAATTTTGAATTAAAATATGCCAATATATATTTAATATTTATTTTTTCAGATAAACTTGTCAAAAAATTTCCTTTATCATTTGTAAACATTGAATATTTAATATATGTGAAATCAGAATCTAAACCCATTGCTTTCCATACAATTTTTTCTTTTTCAAAGTCCCCCATATATGCACAATTCCTTAAATTATAAGGTGTATCACCTTTATCTTGTCTTCTAATAAGTTGAGGTAAATATTGGTCTAAATGTTTTTTTATGGCAGGATAATTTTCTACATCTATTCTTGATATTCTTTTATCATTTTTTTTATATCCATTATGTGTCGCTATCAACCACAAACCAGCCCAATTTGCTCGGTATTTTTTAATGTCTTTGCCTCGCAAAATTGGTTTGATGATTTCTGCACTTTTTGGGTCTTCATTGCAAATGTGTTCTTTGGTAGTGTTATCTATTATAAAAGCTTCGTTAAATCCAGTTAAAACCCCGCGATAAATATTTACATCCCAATCTTTGAGAGGTTTGCTGATTTTTTCAATTTTTTGCTTAATAGTGTTTTCTATTGGAGAAAGTATCGCCCAGGTTTCTTTTGATAGGTTTTTTATTGGCATCCAATTTTCAGCAAATTGTTCGAAATTTGATATTTTTTTTTCTTTAGTTAAATCTAATGCTGTACAATTATTTTTATTTTTTTCTTTTGTTACAATAATAATGTTTGTATCTACCGTAGCATTTTCAAAAACATCTGCTCCTAAATCTATTAATTTCAAAGGGTTGTATTTAATAAAAAAGCTTCTTAAACTTTCACCATAATTAGAGCGCATCCATTTATTTGAAGTAATGTAGTTTAAATTACCTTTTGTCTTTAATAGTTTAATGCCATTTTCATAAAATAATGCATAAATATCTCCAGTACGCTCGTAAGTTTCAAAATTTTGATTTTTGTATAAATTTGCCAAGAAACCACCATCTTTTTGCATTTGGATATATGGTGGATTACCAATTACAATATCAAAACCTTTCGTAATATCAAACATCCATTCAGTATCAAAAAATGATGATGATGTATTTTGATCGTAAGGATCCCATTTTGCTAATAGTTGCGCTGTTTCGTTACCAAATTGTTCTGCTAAGGCTTCGCTCATTTGTTCACGCAACTCTTTGTCTTTTATTCTTAGTTCTCTTTTAATACTCGGTGTTTTTACACTAAAGAGTTTATGGCGTACTTTTTTTAGTTCGTCCTCTAGATTTTTTACTTCACGTTTGTCAAATAAACTGCCTTGTACTTTTAGCTTTGGTAAACCAATTAAAGTATTTGCTGCTACAAACTTGGTTTCTAAATTTGGTAATGGTCTTACGCCAAAATTGTCTTTTACGGCATCCACCTTTTGGTCGACCACTAATGAAATAAAGAAACGGAGTTTAGAAATTTGTGTAGCTATAGGTTGAATATCCACCCCATAGATACAATTTTCAATTAAATAAAGTTTTCGTCCATAGTCCAGTTCATTATTTTCAAATGATGCTTCTATATCTTGGATTTGAGCTTTTAAATCTTTTATGGATTTGTTTTTGATTTCCACATCTTCTACTTGCTCTAGACTTTCGATAGCGTCATTCACCCGGTCAATTTGGCGTTGTTTCCATTCGGTGTTATTGGGGTCAATTTTATGTAATATATGCACCATTTTTTGTAAAATTCCCATAGGGTAAGCCCCAGAACCACAGGCGGGATCGAGTATCTTACAATTATCAAGCGCTTTTATAATTTTCTTTTTTACTTCAGGATCATCTATAAAGGGATTCGTGTTTGAATACGAAACCAATTGATGCAGCAATGTATCTAATTCATCTTCTTTACCTTTGAATGGGCTTTCGTCAATTTTGGTTTCAAACGTTAATTGTGCGGCTTTGGTTTCATTACCAAATAGTGCTATCTGCTTTTTGCCTAATTCCTGAACGCCAGCTTCTTCATGCAGTAATTCATTTTTCAGATAGGCAATTAAACTCTCTTCCACCATGTAATTTACGATTTCCCTAGGGGTGTAGAACGAACCTGTTTGTTTACGGGCTGTAGTTTTGGTTTCCGGATTATACGATGCTAATAGGTTTTCAAAAACTTTACCCAATAATTCCGGGTCTAATGCTACCTCTTCATCGATTGGCGTATTTTCGGTAATAGTAAACTTATACGATTTTAAAATAGTAAATAATCCTCTTGTTTTTTCTTTTTTTGCTTTTGCATTGCCATATTCAGCACTTAAATCAATTTCCTCATCAGCATCAAAAAACAAAAAATCGGGCACCACCAATTCGTTGTCTGGTCTATCTGAAAAACCATCTACATACATAATTCTATCGCCCCCTTGAGGTCCTTTCAAAGTTGGGTGTGGTTTATCTAAACATTCAAACAAACCTCCATTCATAAATGGCACTTTGCTTTCCATTAATTCAATGAAATAGTCTGGCTTTTTCAGGTAGGATTTGTAACGCATTAATTGAGTTGCGTTTTGATGTTTTCCGTCAGAACGGAATTCCCTTTCATTGCGAGGCTGATTAAGCGTTGCAAAGAATAAGTTTTGCAAAATGGCTCTGTAATATTTACTACTGTATTTACCATCAGCAAACATTCCTTCTGGTTTTTGAGGGGTAAAACCATCGATAAAATTTTTGGCTACTTCTTTTTCCTCAAAAATTTCTTCTGGTATTAATCCTTTTTCTTTTATAAACCAAATAAACAGTAAACGGGTAAGTAAACGAATAACGTTTTTACCTTTGTGTTCCTTTAAAGCTTCATCATATTTTTCTAAAGAATCAAAATCAAACTGAAGGGGTTCGTCTGGAAAGCGCACTTCTTTGATTGCCCAGAAATACCAATTTTGTAATTCTCTATAAAAAACTTTGTTCAGAATAGAGACACTTAAAACTTCCTGCCAGTACTTGTAAAGTGAGTCAAAATTGTTAATTGCATTTTTACCACTGCGGGTAATTTCTAAATTTTGCAATATTCGGATGTGCCCTGAATGCACCATTTCACAATCTATATCTCTTAGTAAAGATACCTTGCCCATTTTTTCACCTTCGCGCCAAGCTTGCTTATATTGCATTCTCTCGGTACTTGCTAAAGCGATATACTTATCGTATTTGAAAATGATATTTACTGGTGTGAAAGGGAAAGCTTTATTAACCGCTCTAGTTATCTCTGCTAATTGGCCTCTTGTTGGCAATAAATCATTCTCACGAGGTTTTAATGTTATTCCAAATAACAAAATACCTTCGTAATCGGCTTTTAATGTTTTAACATCTTCCAGACTGCTGAACGTGTTTTCCTTCTCGAAAATAGCATCGTTTATAATACCATAAGGATAAATATCTTCAATCTGATTGTTGAAGTTATCAATTCCTAAAATATCCGCTGCGCTTGTTGGCAAAGTTGAAAGAACATTGACAGGAATATTTAATCCTTTATAAAATTCTTCAACTGCTTGTATAAAAGGTATTTGTATAAAATTTTGTATTGTTTTCATAATTAGCTGATTTTAAGCCAAGTGATTAAATCGAAATTATCGTAAATGTACTTATCCGAAAGCGTGCCTTCCTTTTCTAGTTTCTCCTTAGCCGCTTTTGGATTTTTTTTAAACTTATTCAGTAAGTCTAGTCCCGCACCTGAAAGTACTTCTTTTTTAGTTCCGTCTTCAAGGGTAATTTCGGTTTTAGCCTGGTTATTAATCCATACTTTTAGCGCATTGCTTAATACCGTAATAGCATTTTCCTCTCCACAATCTATTTCAACTGTGACAAATCGCTCCTGTGTATAGTTGTTTGCCAAAAACTCTAAAATTACTTTTTGGTTGTTTGAGATTTGATTTCCCAGTTCATCAATATATATCAATTCATGTGATACATAATTGAAGTTAGGATTATATTTTTTTTGAGCTGGATAACCTAGTAAAGCAATTATTCCTTGGTTATGTTTTTCCTTATGTTCTACTTTAAAACCTGAAAAAACACCATTAGGCATGTTTTCAAATTCTTTATTTTTTTGATTCAACATGGTTAACAACTGTTGACGGTAATTGTCAAATGAAAAATCATCGAAGCCTAAGGTGTTTTCCCCGTCTAGTTCCTCCATTGTCGTTTCCATTTGGCGTAACATGGTCGCATTTTGTTTGTCTTCTAAACTTTCAGCTTCTGCAATTTCATTGAAATCATCTGTAAATTCATCTATAACTTCTGAACCTGAAATTTTCATGATTGCCATTCTTGTTTCTACTCTGGATTTTAAATTGATATAATCATCAATATCTTTTGCTGGCCAAAAGTTTATACTTTGTATTTCGGTATTTGGAGAACCAATACGATCAATACGCCCTACACGCTGAATGACACGAACTGGATTCCAATGTATGTCGTAGTTAATTACCATGTCGGCATCCTGTAAGTTTTGACCTTCGCTTAGTACATCTGTAGCAATCAGAATATCAATAGGATTGTTTAACTTTTCAACTGTGTTTGCATGATTTACAGCAATGTATCGTTGCCACTCTTCATATCTTTCATTTATTGAAAGGCTATCATCAACACATTCAAAGTCATTCCAGTTTTTTTCTTTGAACAATTTGGTGAACGGTGCAAATCTTTCTAGTATGGTTTCGTGTTTTTTTAATGCCTCTGCTTGGTTCCAAACTTTGTTTTCATCTCCTGAAACCATTGCAAAATTTTTATACTCCCTGATTTTAAGCTGATCGAATAAATATTCTACAGTGTCTTTGTATGCAGAAAAAATCACGACTTTTTTATTTGCTCCCTTTTGTTTATCATTTATTATTTCTAATAATTTTTTAAGTTTGGTGTCTTTTGATGAATGCCCATTTTCTTTTTCAAAATCTTTTTTGAATTCGTAAACGTTGTCCAATATGTACTTTAGATTTTTCTTGTCTTGTTTTATGGCGTTTTTGAATTCTTCCAAATTTCCTTTTTCATCGATTAGCGATAAACTAATGGGGTGCTTTTTACCGAAAGATATGTTTTCCATTGCTCGAATTTCATCTTCATCTTGATCTGTTATTAGATCGTTGGTAAAAGAATTTTCATCTATTGTAATGGATTCATTTGATTTTAATTTCTGATATTGATTTATTTTATCAAGTGCATTTTCGTGATGGTTGTAAATTCTTTCAACTGTATTCATAAATGAATACCAAGAACTTTCTAAACGCTTTAGCATCAAAATCATCATCATTTTTACCAAAAAATGCTCACGTTGTGCATTATCTTCTAAGACGTTTATTCCTTCTCTTTTTTTCTTTTTTAGATTTCTTTCCTCAGAAGAAAGCAAATAAGTTGCGGGTAAGTAAGCAGAAAGATTTAAATCTAAATTGTCCATTAACTCCGCAAAATTCTCCACATCTCCGAACTTTAAAGGAGTTTCAAAATAATTTAAAGGTTTTTTATGTGTTGGAAATAAAAGTGTTTTATCAAAATTTGCTTTGACATTTTTACGCGTTCTAGCTACTAATAAATGGTCTGTTAATCTAAAAAAACTACTTTCTTTGATTTTGTTGTAGAAATCCGCCAAATTAGATTCTGGCTCGTTTACCCATTCGTTAAATACCTTTTGAACTTCACGGAACGTATGTTCAATGTTATTCACATCTAATGATTCTTTAAAGCCTGCATTGTCACCTTTGGTTATTAATTTGAATTGATTTCTGATATCTTTAAATGAATTATTAATAGGAGTTGCAGACAAAAGCAACACTTTTATTTCTCCTTTTGACTTTTTAAGAATCTCTTCGACCAAATACTGGTATCTGCTTGATTTATCATTTCGTAAATTATGACTTTCATCAATAACGATTAGTTTGGGCCTGTCATTAGTAAAAAAATCTTCATTTAGACTAGCTGATTTTAAACCTCCTTCACGTAAATCCGTATGAAATTTAACTACAAAGTCAAATTTATCCTCCTCAAAAATAGAATCCTGTCTTTTTAAGTATTGTTTCCAATTCTGTTCTAATTTCTTTGGGCATAATAAAATTACTTCATCCCCTTTCATCTGGAATGATTTCATTACAGCCAAAGCACTCCATGTTTTACCAAGACCAACAGCATCAGCCAAAATAGCACCATTGTACTTGTTTAGCATCCTGATTAAACTTTTGACCCCACCTTTTTGGAAATCGTATAACTTGGAATAAACTTTAGTGTCTTCCAGTTTAATTAACTGTTTTTCTACATCAGGATTATCCTTTTCTTTATTAAAAAGTTCAAAAAGGATTTTATAATATATTTGTTCAGGTGAATATACTTTAAACAGTTTTGAAATTTCATCAATAAGGTATTGCTTAAAATCTACTTTGTATTCATTTCCTTTAGCATCAATAAGTGTTTTTTTTGAATGTGCCTGTGGTTTATTCCATAATTCATTGAACCAATCCACTAGTTCTTTGTATTGATTATTTTTGCCTGTTTCGGCAATATTCAATTCAATATTACTGGTGTGTTTTTGACCAATTCCAGCCTCTGTTAAGTTGGAACTTCCTGATATAAAATAATGATTTCTATCATCCTCTCTCGCTGTTTTCAGATACAATTTTGCATGGCAAAAATTAGGTTCTAGTGTTTTGGTTTCTACATTTTTTAAATTCAAAAAAGTTACGGCTTCATTCGCTATTTTATTCAATCGTAAGGATGTATCAATATCTAATGATTCATTTAATAAATTTAAAGCATCTAACTTTAAATCAAAATTTACAATATCTCCTAAGACGAAACGATAGTTGTCGATTTTTTCATTAGTTATTTGAGACAAATAAGCTAAAGCACCAATAGTAAAATAACCTGTTACTACATCTAGCGTCCCTTCTTCATTGTATTTTTTAAGCCATTGATGAACTTTAAGATTTTGATTTTCGTTGTCTAGAATCATTTTTTAATTTTAAAAAAGTATTTTAAACAAACATACTAAAAAGCAAACGAAAGTAAAATGAGGAAAACCGTAAACCCACTGTTTGTTATTAACAAAGCAACATAAAATAAAATAAAATAAAATAAAATAGAATAAATTTAATTACGATAGAAAGGAAAGTTTCAAGTTAGTCTAAGGTCCCGAATCATAGGGATAGTTTTCTGAATATAGTTGAAATTTAACGGTTTTCCTATACGTGGCGGGAGTTTAACATTTAATGTCATTGAAATACAATGTTAGTGGACATTAAGTGGAACAGGATTGCTATCGTGATAGGACAGGTCGCGACCTGTCCGTACAGGGGGAATGAGAGGGGGCGCGAGCTTTTGGAAGCGGATAATCTTTTATCTCTGGCATTGGATTCGAAAGTGATGAGGTTGAAAAGGCTTCGCATTCTGGATCTGAGTCGGTTGCCGTATAGTTTTTCGATTTCGGAGGCGGAGAGGTTGGTGGTCATGTGGGTGATGGATTGGTTGGCCACGAAATGTTCGTAGCGGGTAATTAGGATTTCAGCCATCACGTTGCAGTCATTGCCGAAGTGTTTGATTTGTTGTTTTGCACCCTAATAGCGAAATGCTTTTTTTATTTTATAGAAAGCTACTTTATAGAGTTACAGAAAGGATATATTTCTCTGTATTTTGCCCATTATTATAAAATTTTTAAAGAGCTAATTTATTGTTCAAAATTACCATAATGAAGTAAATAAAAACCTTGAAATTAGTCACGCTTCAAGGTTGTTGCATTTTATATTCTATATAGTACATTTAAATAAATCTCTATTTATAGGCTCTTCAAAACTAAAAGAGAGTAATTTTCTGCATTTCCAATGAATAATGTACCTCATTTACTACCTATTTTTTACAATCTAAAAAGCTCTGTAGTCCTTCCCTATTCAATTTATAGTTTAGCAATTTAATTTTCATTCCTTCAAGGATTAAATTGCAGAAGGAGGCTTTTGGGGCTATGATAAAATGCCTTTTGAACTTACGTTTACGTTATGCTATTTCCAAAAAAACCAATCGATAAGTTTTCAATCAAGTCCTTATACTCCGCTTTCGAAATACTTGTTTTATCAGCACATTTTACATCAAAAATTTTTTCAAAATACGTAATAAAAAAATAAAACACTATCCTACTCATTTTTGCTTCATCTTTAAATTCTTCTAAATCTAGAAAGTTTTGTTCAAGACTTATCAAAAAACTTTCTTCATATATAGATAATTCAAAATCCAAAACATCAGGAATTGACACAAGACCAATAAACAACTCATTTTCACAAACAATATCATAAACTTTCTGCCTTCTAGAAGTATTCAATCCTCTAATAAAATGAATGAACTTCAAATTAAAGTAGTCACTTTCACCTATAACATTCTCATCTATTTTTTCCGCAGCTTCCAAAAAGTTTTCAAATAATCAAGTTACCAAAAAAGAGAATCCTTTTTGTACCCTATTTCACCCTCTCGTTACTTCGCTATTTTAAACCCTTATTAATAAAGAAGTTAAAGGTTTTTGTTAATTTTTATCAAAAAGAGAGCCTCAAAAATCGTACAATTGATTTTCTTGTTATATTTGATAGCTTATAAAAGTATATCATAAACTAAACTTTAATACAATGAAAAAAGTAGCAGCAATTTTAGCTTTTTCATTCTTTGCTTTATCAATTCAAGCACAAGAAGCTCCAGCTAAAGAAAAAACAAAAAAAGAAACTTCAACAACTAAAAAAGAAGCAACTAAAACAAAGACCGAATGCAAAGCAGAAGGAAAAAAATGTTGCTCTTCTAAAAAATCAAAATAAAAAAATGCCTCAATCGAGGCATTTTTTTATTGTTTACTTAAATCTAGAACTTATTATTTTACTCTAACGCTCCATTCAAAATCCATTTCAGAAACCTGAACTCCTTTTTCATCGGTTCCAATAGATTTCATCCAAAAGGTTTGTCCCTCCCCTGTTGCGACAGTTTGTTTTATTGCTTCTTCTATCAAATGTCCATCATTGCAAACAAATGTAATTCTGCCGGTGGCCTTTTTGGTAAAATTCCCTTTGTTGTTAGCTACTAACATGGATATTTTTCTACCGCTTTTTTGAATTTGATACATTACTAAAGCGCCAGTAGACAACTCAGCAGCCATAGCTTGAACAGCAAAGTACATAGAATTAAACGGATTTTGATTGATCCAGCGGTGTTTGACACTTACTACACATTGCTTTTCGTTTATAGCTTTTACTCTTACTCCACACAAAAAAGCCGAAGGCAATTTAAAAAATAAGAATTGATTCAATTTTGATACGTTTATTTCCATTATATATTGGTTTTTGGGTAAAAGTACAAAAAAATACTATGCATACATATAAAATTACAATATCACCCCTAAACTATAACCACATCTCCAAATAACACACTCAAAGTACTACTAATCAATAGAAAATAACTAAATAAGCAGCAAGTATAAAAAACCATTTTTGTTAATATTTTGTTAATATTTACTACTATGCGATACAAGATACTTTCTTTTAGACATATATTTGCATAAGAAATTACTATATACTTTAAATCATGGAAACATCATCAGAAAAAAACATCGCAACCTTTACTCATTTGAGTACATTGAGCCAGTATATAATTCCGTTTGGAAATTATATCTTCCCTATTTTGATTTGGACTTCAAAAAAGGATCAATCAGAATTTGTAGACCATCACGGAAAACAAGCTATTAATTTTCAATTGAGTATCCTTATTTACTCTTTGGTTATGGCAGCAATTGCATTACCGATATTAATTTTTACTGTTTTTAACAATATGACTTTTGATGAATTCTACCACAATCAAGGATTAGTGATTAGAGATTTTAATTTTGAAGACCACATTGGACTTATTACAGTTGGAATCATCGCAGCTCTTGCTTTTGTTGGATTCAAAATAGCAGAATTCTTTTTAATAATTATTGCAGCTGTGAAAACATCAAATGGAGAAAAATACCAATATCCATTCACTATTCCCTTTATAAAGTAATCAATTATAAAGTAGTATATAGTAGTCTAATCAACTCTATAAATCATCTCAACTATCACCTGTAATGGAAAGTAATCAAAAAACGAACAGTTCTAATCAAACAAAAAATCAAAACGAAAATTATGAACATTGAAAACACAAAAGCCCAGATGCGTAAAGGTGTTCTCGAGTTTTGCATCTTATCAGTTTTAAAAGAAAAAGATGCCTACACTTCTGAAATATTAGACACTTTAAAAGACGCTAAATTGTTAGTAGTAGAGGGAACCATTTATCCTTTGCTAACTCGATTAAAAAATGACGGATTACTCAACTATCGTTGGGAAGAATCAACCTCAGGACCACCAAGAAAGTATTATGGTCTTACCGAAATAGGTCAAACCTTTTTAACTGAATTAAGCGGCACTTGGAATGAATTATCCGAAGCCGTAAGTCTAATAACCAACCAAAAACAATAGTCATGAACAAAACTGTAAATATAAACCTAGGAGGAATGTTCTTCCATATTGATGAAGATGCATACCAAAAATTAACTCGATATTTTGAAGCTATCAGACGTTCTTTGTCTAAATCATCAGGACAAGAAGAAATCATTAAAGATATCGAAATGCGTGTTTCAGAATTATTAAATGAAAAACAAAAAAGCGAAAAACACGTAGTAGGACTGAAAGATGTAGATGAAGTAATTGCTGTAATGGGGCAACCTGAAGATTACATCATTGAAGAAGAAACAAACGCTTCAGGAAAATTTAATGATTATAGCACAAGAGCTACCAAAAAATTATACCGAGATAAAGAAAAAGGAATGATTGGTGGTGTAGCTACAGGTCTTGGACATTACTTTGGTATCGATGCGGTTTGGTTAAAAATTATGTTCTTAATCTTTGTTTTTGCTGGATTTGGTACTGGTATATTGGCTTATATCATCCTTTGGATTGTAACTCCTGAAGCCATCACTACTTCAGAAAAATTAGAAATGACTGGAGAACCCGTAACCATCTCTAATATTGAGAAAAAAGTACGTGAAGAATTTGAAAATGTATCTGGCAAATTCAAAAATGCAGATTACGACAAAATGGGAAACCAAGTAAAATCTGGAGCCGAAAAGTTGGGAAACTCTTTAGGTGATTTTATTATGACTCTTTTTAAAGTTTTCTCTAAAATTTTAGGTGTATTTTTAATCTTGACAGGACTTTTTACACTAGTTAGCTTATTTATTGGAGTATTTACATTAGGCTCATCAGCATTTATCGATTTTCCTTGGCAAAACTTTGT
>CAUPCW010000059.1:0-20530 GCA_963509895.1 uncultured Flavobacterium sp. | reverse complement strand
GTTGGTTCGTATCCGTCTAACCAGATATACTCTAATTTAATTTTAGCCATAACTATATGAATTTGTTTTATTTTTTTTCTGGGTCAAATATAAATTTATTTTTTTTACTACTAAAAAATAGGGGGTAATAATTATGCTTTTATTGAAGAATTTTAATTAAGTGTAATTTTAAAGGGGGTATATTTAAAAAAAAATAATTTTATATGCGCTAAAAATGCAAATTCGTAATATTCGCTTTTTTTTTATGGACTAATTAATGTCATGATTGAGAAATAGATGTTTTTTATATAAAATAACTGCTTTTTTTTGTTATATTTTTGTAAAAAAAGTTGTTTTTGTCTTGAAAGTTGATTGATTTTATGAATATTTCTTGTTTTCTACTTTTCGTTTGTTCGTATTATTAACTTTTATTTTTTAAGATTGATTTGCATTTTAGTCTGAAAAATTTTTTCAAGTTTCTTTTTCAGTAGTAGTTGATTTTTTTACTCGTTCTTTTTTTTTCGTCCAATTATTACATTTTAATATCCGACTCTAAAAGTGTAATTGCTTATATTTGTTACACTAAAAAATATAGAAATAACAACTAAAAACCATTACTATGTCTACAATACGTTTTCAAGCTTTAAACGAAGCAGCGAATAGAAAGCCAGTAAAATTTGAAGAATCAGATAGGAAATCATCTCTTTTTGGTTCGAATGTTTTTAATGATAAAGCAATGAAACAATATTTGACTTCAGATTCTTACAAAGCAGTAAAAGGCGCCATTTTGCATGGAACAAAAATTGATAGAAAAATCGCAGATTACATAGCAATGGGGATGAAAGAGTGGGCTTTAGCTAAAGGTGTTACTCATTACACGCATTGGTTTCAACCATTAACGGGCACTACTGCAGAGAAACATGATGCTTTTTTTGAAACGTCATATGATGGAAGTGACCCAGTAGAAAAATTTGGTGGGGCACAATTGGTTCAACAAGAACCGGATGCATCTAGTTTTCCAAATGGAGGGATCAGAAATACTTTTGAAGCCAGAGGATATACTGCTTGGGATCCAACATCTCCAGCTTTTATTTATGGTACAACTTTGTGCATACCTACTATTTTTATTTCGTATACTGGTGAAGCGTTAGATAATAAAATTCCATTATTACGCGCTTTATCTGCTATGGATGAAGCGGCTACTGAAGTGTGTAAATATTTTGATAAAAACGTAAAGAAAGTAACTGCAACTTTGGGATGGGAGCAAGAATATTTCTTAATCGATAAATCTTTGGCAAATTCACGCCCTGACTTGATGATGACCGGTAGAACTTTATTAGGACATACTTCTGCCAAAGGACAACAGTTAGATGATCACTATTTTGGTTCAATTCCTTCTCGTGCCTTAACGTATATGAGAGATTTAGAGCAAGAGTGTATGTTGTTAGGTATTCCAGTAAAAACGCGTCATAACGAGGTTGCTCCAAATCAATTTGAGTTGGCTCCTATTTTTGAAGAAACGAACTTAGCAGTAGATCACAACTGTCTATTAATGGATGTGATGGGTAAAGTTGCTGAAAGGCATGATTTTAAAGTATTATTACATGAAAAACCATTCAAAGGTGTAAACGGTTCTGGTAAACACAACAACTGGTCATTGGCTACAGATACAGGAGTTAACTTGTTAAGCCCCAGCAAAACGCCAATGAGCAACTTACAGTTTTTAACTTTCTTCATCAATACCATCAAAGCAGTTAATGATTATGAAGAATTATTAAGAGCTTCTATTGCAACAGCAAGTAATGATCATAGACTAGGAGCGAATGAAGCACCACCTGCAATTATCTCTGTTTTTATTGGAGAGCAATTGACAAAGGTATTGGCAGAATTAGAAGGCGTGACAGCTGGAAAATTATCTCCTGAAGAAAAAACCGATTTAAAATTGAATGTTGTAGGTAAAATTCCAGACGTACTTTTAGATAATACGGATAGAAATAGAACGTCTCCGTTTGCTTTTACAGGTAATAAATTTGAGTTTAGAGCGGTAGGTTCTTCTGCTAACTGTTCTAATGCTATGACTACTTTGAATGCCATTGTAGCCAAACAATTGAAAGATTTTAAAGTAGAAGTTGATGCTCTGATCGAAGCAAAAGACATGAAAAAAGACGATGCAATTTTCAATGTATTGAGAGAGTATATCAAACAATCTAAGAAAATTCTTTTTGAAGGAGACGGATACAGCGAGGCATGGGCTAATGAGGCTGCAAAAAGAGGATTAAGTAATTTTAAAACCACTCCCGAAGCTTTGAAAGCTAGAGCGTCTAAAAAGGCATTAGACTTATTCGCAGAGTTAGGAATCATGAATCATGTTGAGGTAGAAGCGCGTTACGAAATTGAATTAGAAGAGTACACTAAGAAAATTCAAATTGAAGGACGTGTATTAGGTGATATTTCTAAAAATCATGTAATTCCAACTTCTATTCGTTACCAAAATACATTGATTGAAAATGTTAAAGGATTGAAAGATATTTTTGGTTCAGATTATGAAACAGTAGCCAAAGAGCAAATCATTTTGATCAAACAAATTTCAGGTCATATTGAAGGAATCAACTCTAAAGTAGCTTTAATGACTAATGAGAGAAAAGTTGCTAATAGCTTATCAGATGCACAAGAAATGGCTGAAGCGTATTGCAATAAAGTAAAACCTTATTTCGAAGAGATTCGTAACCACTGTGATAAGCTAGAGTTGTTGGTAGATAATGAATTATGGACTTTGACTAAATACAGAGAGTTACTGTTTACTAAGTAATCTAAAAGTACTATTTACTTATAAAAGGAACCTAAGATTGGGTTCCTTTTTTTTTTGGTGTTTTTGTTTTTTTTATTTAATAATTTTTTTCCTACGTAAATTTATCTTCAAATTGCAGTTGGTCGGACTACTTTTGCACTTCATCGAAAAGTTGGTTAAATACTTAAAATACAATGAATTAGTTTTTTGAAGTATTTAAAAACCATACTATCTTTGGCTCAACAAATAAACAAAGCACGGTTTTTTAGCAACAAATCGCGTTTATTACGAAAAAGTGAATACCCCCTAATTACTTTTTTGAAAACCTACATGATAACTTGTATTAATAACCAATTAAATATATTTATTATGAAAAAAGTAGTTTTAAGCATCTTTGGGATGCTAGCAATGAGTTTAAGTTATGGTCAGAACACAAGTACCGTTTCTCAAACAGGTAATAGTGACATCGCAGGTGTTACTCAAACCGGAAAAAATGATTCTAAAATTAGTCAAAAGACTACTGGCGGAGTAACAACATTATTGCAAAATGATGCAGAAGTTAAACAAACATCTAATGTTGCTGGAACTAAAAACACTTCAGATATCAAACAAAATGGAGATGGAAATAAAGCAAAAGTAATGCAAAATGGAAATGGTAACGACGCTAAAATTGATCAAGGTGTTGGGTTTGCTGAAAATAATTTAGCAAGTACTAATCAAAAAGGGAATGATAATAAATCTTCTCAAGTGCAAAGATATGACAACAATTATGCTACCGTTCAACAAAACGGAAACGGGAATACTGCTACCCAAAAGCAATACTCAAGTAACAATGGTTCTGCCTCTGCAGCAGTAGCCTCTGCAAGTGCTAATAAAAATAAAGCAGAGATTTTTCAAGGAATCAATCCTTCTACCTATCTAGCTGTTGGTAACTTAGCAGATCAAATGCAAGATGGTGTTGGGAATAAAGGGTACATTTCTCAAAGTAATAAAGATAACAAAGCGTATCAAATTCAAATGGGGGACTCAAACACAGCAACTATTTGGCAAGATCAAATATCAGGTGGTAATGCAATCTTAGGAAATGATTGGGCCAAACAGACACAAGAGGGAAATAGCAATGCTGCGACTGTAGATCAGGGTTCAACAGGAAATCAACATCCAAGTGATGTTTTAGGAGGCGATCTTCCAGCATCTTTCGTAGGAGTTAGTCCAGTAGGAGGGCATCCAGTTTTGGATCACGGTTTTAATGTTGCAGAGCAATCTCAAGAAGGAAATAGTAATACGGCTTATTTATCTCAAGGAGGTTACAAAAATAAATCAAATCAAGTTCAAATTGGTGATGGAAATAAATCTTATGGCTTTCAATATGGAGATTATAACGAATTAAAATCTACACAAAATGGAAATGGTAATAAAGAGTATGTATTGCAAGTTGGTAATTTGAACAAATCTACATTAATGCAATCAGGAAATAATCATGTAAGTACTGTATTGCAAAACGGAAATTCAAATACAAGTACAGTTACTCAAAACTAAAAAAAAAATTATAAGTAATAAAGAGAGTTGGCACAACCAACTCTCTTTTTATAAAAAATTATGATGAAAGCAAAAATAAACAGTTTAGCACTATGTTATGTAGCTTTATTTTTTTTCGGTTGTAGCCATATGTTATTTTCTCAATCCTTTACAGAGGATTTATCCATGTCATCTTCGCAAAAAAATAAGTCTTTGTTTTTGAAAAATCAGGAAGAAACAAATTATAAAACAAAAAATGGAGATAATCAAGTCGCTATAGTGCAGGTTGGGAGTTTTAATGATGCGATTATTGAAAGAAATGCCAACAGCTTATCAAAGACTGAGGTTGTTCAAAACGGAAGTAATAATTTTATTTTTTCTTACAAAGATGCCAAATCCATTCATCAACAAATAGTTCAAGATGGAAACCGTAATGTAATTCTTGATTTTGGGAAAAACAAAAATACCGATGTAAATCAGCAATTTTTACAAAAAGGATCCAATTTGAATATTATTTCAACAGGTCTTAATTCAATCTCAAAAGATATGACCATTCACCAAATAGGCAATGCGAGAACCATTTCAATAATTAGCTTATAACTTTTTTTCAATCCTTTTTGTTGGTATAACTTACGATTTTAATACTAGTATGTCATGAAAAATCATGTATTAGCCATAGTATTTTTCCTTTTGGGCAATTGTTATGCAAAAGCTCAAAATGCAGATGATTTGACTATAAAACCTAAAATTGAGCTTAAAGTTATCGAGAATTTATTGATGATTGAGCCAACATTGGAGAATTTAGAAGGCTACAATAAAAGTTTTTTCTATAAACTAAGTGTATTCAAAACCAATTTGTTGAATAAAAACACGAGTAATAATACTCAAGATGGTAGAGTAATATTAAACGGTAATCAAAAAATAAACCTTTCTAAGGTACAAGTGAATTTCAATGACACCGATGAAATTGTCGTTCTGTTGCTGATTTATGATGAGAATGAAAAATTAGTGGGAAAAGATCGTGCGGTTTTTAAAAAAAAGATTGCCGATAACCAACCACCAAGTAACCAACCAGATGGTATTTTGCCTATAGCAATTGTATCCAATGATACAAAAACAAAGTTTGGTGCTGAATTTTATGAATTTTTTTTTAATGCCTATAATAATTTAAAAATAAGAACAGTAAAGATTGTTAAAATTCAGGAGGAATTGTCCTTCGGAAGAACTAGCAGGATAATTGTAAGTGTTGACGACAATTCAATATCGGAATTTATTACGCAACCAGATGAGGATTTTTTAAAAGAAATGGCTGGTTATGTTGCAGATGAGGTACTTACTTATTTTAAAAATTTAGCAAAACAAGAAAAATTTATAACACAATATTAATTTATTATGAGAGTATATCTGTCCCTTTTTTTACTTTTCATTTGTAGCACAATGATGTCTCAAGATATGGTATATAAGCCTATTAATCCAGCTTTTGGAGGAGATACATTTAATTATCAATGGTTATTAAGTTCAGCAGAAGCTCAGAATAAATTAAAAGAAAAAGATCCTAATAATAAGTCCTTAACAGAACTAGAACGATTTAAAGAAAATCTAAATAGTCAAATTCTAAGTAGAATTAGCAGTTTAGCTTTAAATCTTCAGTTTGGAAATGATGGTTTAAAACCGGGATCATATGTGTTTGGAAATTTAGCCGTTGATGTAACCACTACCCTAGAAGGATTGTCTGTCAAAATCCTTAATACATCAACTGGAGAGCAAACAATTGTTTTAATACCTAAAAGTTAAACTATGAAGTACCTCACATTGATCTACTTTTTACTATTTATTTTATTGTCTAGCTGTCAGGCTTATTTAAATCAGCCAGTTGGCAAACAAAATGCAACTTTTGGCGAAAATACAGCAGCAACCATTAACCTTAAAAATTTACCTCCTCCAAAAGAACCCGTAGTAGTAGGTGTATATAAGTTCAAAGATCAAACCGGACAATACAAACCTACTGAAAATGGGAGTTCTTTTAGTACTGCTGTTACCCAAGGTGCAACTTCAATTTTAATCAATGCTCTTGAAGATTCAAAATGGTTTACCCCAATTGAAAGAGAAAATTTAGGTAATCTTCTTAATGAGCGCAATATTATTCGCTCTACTAGAGAAGAGTTTAATCCCAATGCAAAACAAACCTTAACACCATTATTGTTTGCTGGTGTTTTGCTCGAAGGTGGGATTATATCATACGATTCCAATATACTCACAGGTGGCTTTGGTGCGAGATACTTTGGTACAGGCGGTTCAGTACGTTATAAACAAGATAGAGTAACCGTTTATTTACGATTAGTCTCCACCTCTAATGGTAAGATTTTGAATACTGTTTATATTTCAAAAACAATTTTATCACAATCTATTGATGCAAATTTGTTTAAATATGTTAATGTTAAAAGATTACTAGAGGTAGAAACAGGATTTACAAGAAACGAACCTATGCAGCTAGCTGTTACAGAGGCTATTGAAAAAGCTGTGGAATCGATTGTAATCGAGGGACTAAAAGATAATTTATGGGAATCAAAAGCTCCTAAAAAAGTTATAGACGATTTAATATTGAACTTCGAAAATCAAAAAACAATTGCCGATGATGAATTGCTTTACGCTAAAGAAAGAAATAAAAAGCGAGGAAGAATTGGAATTGAAGCTGGTGGAGGGGTAACATTTATGGATGGTGATTATGCTGACCCAGAAATTAAGCCAATGGGTCGAGGAGCATTAAAGTTTTATTTCACTCCTCACTTGAGTTTTAGTGCTTCTGGTACTATTTTTAAATTAGGAAATAAGAACAAATTGGATGCAGGTTATGCCACTTTGGATGCTAATTTAGAGTTTTTAGCACTTCCCTATAATTTTGTTAGTCCTCTGTTTTATATTGGAACAGGTACGGGTTTTAACTCAAAATTTGAAAATGTTCATCAAAAAGTACAGTTTGGTGGCGGTTTAGAATACTTATTTACTAATAACTTTGGAGTTAAAGTTTTTGGAGAATACAATATGACTTTTACAGACAATCTTGATTACATTAAAAATGGTGTAAGAGATGATTATTATTGGCGTTTTGGTTTAGGGATGACCTATTATTTCCCCAGAAAATTAAAGCTCAATAAGAACTAAATTTATTTATGAGTTATTATTGTTAACCTTTGGAAATTAAAGCATATGAAATATATTAATTTTTTGATGATTATTTTAGTATCTTTTTTGTTTTCTTGTAGTGAAGAGCAAATAGAAGATAATGGAGTTGGAACGATTAAAGGACGTGTTGTTGATAAAGTCAAATTTGAACCAATTGAAAATGCTAAGATTACAACAAGCCCTTCAACTAGCACTATTTTTACAGATAAAGATGGGTATTTCACTATTTCTGATGTTCCTACGGGGGAATATTCAATACAAGCCCAAAAAGAAGGTTTTTTAAGTAAGTTTGAACCTACTAATCTTGCTCTAAACGCAACTTCTCAAGTAGTTTTTGAATTAGAAACTTCAACCACAAATAATAAAGCTCCAGAAATTCCAGTCCTGACAGCCCCATTAGATAACGCCATCAATCAACTCATTAATACAAAATTAGTTTGGACAGCAACAGATCTTGAGAATGATCCTTTAACTTATACAGTTACTTTAAAGAATGCAACTACAGATGCCGTCTTAACTTTTGCAGATTTAAAAACGGCAAGTTTAGATTTGACTAATTTGAGTTATAATACCAAATATTTTTGGCAAGTTATTGTTTCTGATGGAATTAATAAACCGGTAAATAGTGTGAGTTTTTCGTTTACTACCATACCGTTTCCTGATGGAAGATATTTGTTTGTTAAAAAAATTAATTCCAATAATGTGATTTTTACAGCAAATGACTCCGGTAGCCAATTGCAGATTTCTTCGTCCAATACCAATAGTTATCGTCCAAGAAGAAATATCAATTCAGGAAAAATTGCCTACATAAGTTCTGACGGTTCGCAAAATCATATTTATACAATGAATACCGATGGTTCATCTATAAAAAAAGTTACCAATACAGTTCCTATTGCTGGATTTAATATGGAGCATGTTGGCTATAGTTGGAATGCTACAGGAAATCAAATAATTTATCCAAATTTTGATAAACTATATAAAATTAATGCTGATGGAACTGGTTTAACTCAAATTTACCAAACACCAAATGGGAAGTTTATTTCGGAATGCGTATGGAGTAATGATGGTAACTCAATTGTTTTAAAAGTAAATAACAATATTGGTTATGATGTTGAGGTGTATGTCATAAATACCTCTGGTACAATAGAATATACGGTGTCGGCTGGTTTAAGTGGTGCTTATAGCGGATTGGATATGAATTACAATAAAAGTAGTATTGTTTTTTCGAGGGATGTAAGTGGATTTCAAAATTTAGAGTACAGATTGTTAGACTCTCGTATGTTTATTTTCAACACAATCACAAAAACGACACAAGAAATTGCATCAAAAAAACTTTCAGGGTTTAACGATTTAGATGCTAGATTTTCACCCAATCAAGCCGAAGTACTTTTTGTAAATACTTCAAATGATGGAATCTCGACGCGAAACATACAAAAAGTTAATTTATCAGATTCTGATTCAAGAACTACCATATTTTCAGGTGCTTTCATGCCAGATTGGAAATAAATACCACTTCATTTTTTAATTTTGTTTTTAAAACCGATACGATTTTAGGATCTATCGGTTTTTTTATCTCCCAACTTCGGGTTTAAACCAAGAATTTAAAAAAACTGGTTATCTTTGCACCACATCAACACAAACTAATTTCATGAGTTCAGATACTTCTAAAAGATATGCACAACGTGGTGTTTCGGCATCCAAAGAAGATGTGCATAATGCTATTAAAAATATAGACAAAGGTTTGTTTCCGCAAGCTTTTTGTAAAATTGTACCCGATTACCTTACCCAAGATCCTAATTATTGCTTGATTATGCATGCCGATGGCGCAGGAACAAAATCCTCACTAGCCTATATGTATTGGAAAGAAACCGGGGATATCTCTGTTTGGAAAGGCATTGCACAAGATGCATTAATCATGAATATTGATGATTTATTATGTGTTGGCGCTACCGATAATATTTTGCTTTCTTCCACCATCGGTAGAAACAAAAATCTAATTCCTGCGGAGGTTATTTCGGCCATAATTAATGGTACTGAAGAATTAATTCAGGAACTGGCTACTTTTGGAGTGACTATTCATTCTACAGGAGGAGAAACAGCTGATGTTGGAGACATTGTTCGTACCATCATTGTAGATTCAACCGTAACCGCTCGAATGAAACGTGCCGATGTTATTGATAATGCCAATATTCAAGCCGGCGATGTCATTGTAGGTTTGGAATCTTTTGGTCAAGCTACTTATGAAAAAGAATACAACGGAGGAATGGGAAGTAACGGTCTAACCTCAGCCCGTCACGATGTTTTCGAGAAATACTTAGCAGCCAAATATCCTGAGAGTTTCGATGCTGCAGTACCCTTTGACTTGATTTATTCTGGTCAAGTAAAATTGACAGATGCTGTTGAAAATTCGCCAATCGATGCGGGTAAATTGGTCTTATCCCCAACAAGAACCTATGCGCCTATTATAAAAGCTATTTTAGATAAATATTCTGTTAACGAAGTACACGGAATGGTACACTGTAGCGGAGGAGCACAAACTAAAATCTTGCATTTTGTCAATAATTTACACATCATAAAAGACAATTTATTTCCAGTTCCACCTTTGTTTCAGCTCATTCAAGAGCAGTCCAAAACCGATTGGAAAGAGATGTATCAAGTATTCAATTGCGGACACCGAATGGAGTTGTACGTGCCAGAAGCTATTGCACAGGACATCATTTCGATTTCAAAATCGTTTAATGTTGATGCGAAAATTGTAGGTAGAGTAGCAACTTCGGATTCGAAAAAACTAACCATCAACAGCGAATACGGTACTTTCGAATACTAAATTGTTTAAAAGTTTAAAAGTTTAAAAGTTTAAAAGTTTAAAAGTTTAAAAGTTTAAAAGTTTAAAATTGTTTAAGGGACTAACGATTCGTATTTTAAACAATCTTACACTTTAAACAATCTTAACTTTAAACAATCTTAAACTTTAAACAATCTTAAACTTTAAACAATCTTAAACTTTAAACAATCTTAAACTTTAAACGATCTTAAACTTTAAACGATATGAAACTTTAAACAATCTTACACTTTAAACAATCTTAAACTTTAAACAATCTTAAACTTTAAACGATATAAAACTTTAAACGATATAAAACTTTAAACGATATAAAACTTTAAACAATCTTAAACTATTTTAAACCTTAAACCCTAACCCCCTTTTCTATGTACGAACTACTTTTTTGGCGCTATCAAGAGGGCATTTACCTCAATCATCATTTGGTTTACGAGGCCTTGGTCGAACAAGAAATCGTTGAGGGTTTAGAAGATTTGCCTGTTGAGGTTATTTTGAATCGGTTGAATAGTGTTTTCGCTACTTGGGAAAAAGTAGACGACAGCAGTTGGAAAAACACCAAAGGCAAAGGTGCTTTTCAGGTCAAAACCACGCCGCAAAGTATTCAAATCGACTGCTACGGCACCGATGGGAAAACGATGAACCTGTTGGCCGACACGCTCGAAGAGTTCAAATGTCCAGTATACGACCCTCAAGTTCCCGTTCGCTACGACGAGTTCAACGAATAATTTTAGGAGCAATTTCCAGCGCTCCGCTACAAGTCCTCGCAAAAAAAATGATTTTTCTATATTCTAAAAGGAGCTTCTTCCAGTCGCTCTTTTAGAACAAGAAAAATCAATTTTTTTTGCTCCGGGCTTTCCACTACGATCTGGGCTAAGTAGGGCTCTACATAGTTTTGATTATTTTTGGTGGTTTTTAAGGTTGATACAACGCTTAAAGTTTTATCTTTAAAGCTAATTCAGTACTATGAACTTTAATTTGTTTTCCAACGCTATTTTAGAAAATGACCGTGTGCAGTTACGCCCGCTAGAAGTGGATGATGTTACTCATTTATTGCCTATTTCTCTAAACGAACCTGAGACTTGGGAATTCTCGTTAGTAAAAGCTGATGGTCAAGCCAATCTCGAAAAGTATATTCAATTAGCGTTAAAAGCTAAGGAAACGGAGAAAGAATTTCCTTTTGTCGTTTATGATAAACAATCTGGGAAATATGCTGGAAGCACTCGTTTTTATGATATCAATTTCGAATTCAAAACGCTACAATTGGGCTACACTTGGTACGGAAAGGATTTTAGAGGTACGGGGCTCAACAAGCATTGTAAGTATTTGTTACTCCGCTTTGCTTTTGAAACTTTAGGAATGGAGCGTGTAGAATTTAGAGCGGATGCCAATAACCAACGCAGTATTGCGGCTATGAAAAGTATTGGTTGTACGGTGGAAGGTATTTTGCGAAGTCATATGCCAACATATGAGTCAGAAATTCGTAGAGAAAGTATTATTTTGAGTATTTTGAGGGAAGAGTGGTTCGATAAAGTGAAAGTAAATTTGGAAAAGCAATTGTAATCTCTTTCCAAAAAGGTAGGATGTTTCTCTTTAGCCCCGATCGCAGAGGAAATCCTTTGCTGCCGGGGTTCGGCAGCAAAGATTGTAACGAAGAGCGGGACGATATGACCTGATAAAGCCTTATGTCGCTGCTCCTGATAAAAAATTAATTTGACAATCCGTTACTTGTACCAATAATAAAAATGGCACGCAGATGACGCAGATTTAAACGGGTTTTTATATATAAATCAGCGAAATTCCTTACCATCCGCGTCATCCGCGTTCCATTGCTGGCACACATAGCGGACAGTCATGAAAAATAATGTTTCTGTATTATTTTTTGGAATTGGGTGGTTATCCCAAAAAATGGAAATACCTTTGCGCTTTAGTTTTTAATTTAAATAGCTTCTAATGAAAATAAATTTAAAAAGCGGGATTGATCAGCTTTTGTTCGGGATGAAACAAAATGATGTGACCGCCATTTATGGTAAGCCAGACCGCAATTACAAAGACGAAGATGATAACGTAATTTTGGTATACAACAAATTGAAAATGCGTTTGACTTTTTATCAAGAAGAAGAGTTGAAGTTAGGATATATCGTTGCATCTAGCCCAAAATTGGAATTGTTTGGTAATTTGATTATCGATAAACCCATTGCATCTGTTAAAAAAGAGTTGGTAGCAAAAGGTGTAACTAAATTTACACAAGAAGAATTTGATACGTTTGAAAATTACTTCAATGAAGACAATTGGTTTATTCTACAAACCGAGTTTGAAGAAGTGGTAAAATTTGAGATTGGTGCGATTATCAATCAAAAAGACGAATTTGATTGGAAATTTGGTAAGAAGTAAGCTTTTCTTGAGCATAAAAAAAACCGATAACATTTGACTTGTTATCGGTTTTTTATTTTGATCCAAAAAGAATTTACATCAAACACTATTTCAATATAGTTCAATCGTGTTTTTGTCAGTTCGAGCGCAGTCGAGATAAATTGAGGGTTCTCGACTGCGCTCGAACTGACAAAATGAACTATTTGTAGAAATTATTGGATTTATTTTGTTTCTGGCTTTTTATCCATAATTTCTAATTCGAATACAAGATTGGCATTGGGTGGAATTACTCCGCCAGCACCTCTTTCGCCATAGCATATATTAGATGGCATAATAGCAATGATTTTTTCTCCTAAATTAATTATGCTTAGTGCCTCAATGAATCCCGGAATCATGCCTTCTTTTTTGCCAGCTACAAACGGGAATGGTTGGTAGCCGTTTTGAGCAGCACGGTTCGCATCGAATTTTCCGTAGGCTTTGTTTACGTCTTCGTAGCTACTGTCAAACATAGTTCCATCTTCAAAATAACCAGCGTAGTGAAAGTAAATGGTTGATCCATCAACAGGTTTTACATCGCTTCCTTTTTGAATCACTTGATAGATTAATCCTGAAGCTGTTTTTGTTCCTGATGCTCTAACTGAGGCTATATAATCTGTTTTAGCTTTAATAACTGGACCAAATTTTGCTTCATAGGCTTTTTTAGCTTCGGCTTCTAAAGCGATTTTTTTAGCTTTATTTTCGGCATCTATAGCGGCTTGTTTTTTGGCATCTTCTGCTTTATTGGCATAATAGTCTGTGAAAACTTTAGCAGCATTGAATTTTTTAGCCAATGCACCTTTACGGGTAATGGTAACCTTGGTTATTACATCGTTTTGTTCAATGGAATTCACCACATTCATTCCTTCGGTTACATGACCAAACACGGTGTGCTTTCCGTCTAACCAAGGGGTGTCTTTGTGCGTAATAAAGAATTGGCTTCCGTTGGTAGCGGGACCTGAATTCGCCATAGATAAAATACCGCCTTTGTCGTGTTTCAAATCGGTAAATTCATCTTTGAACTTGTATCCTGGATCTCCAGAACCAGTGCCTTCTGGATCACCACCCTGAATCATAAAGTCTTTGATTACTCGGTGGAATTTCAATCCGTCATAAAATGGTTTTCCTTTTAATTTTTCTTTGTTTACATAAGGATTAGTTCCTTCTGCTAAGCTTACAAAATTAGCTACGGTTACCGGAGTTTTTTGAAACTCAAGCGCCAAAACAATCGTTCCTTGATTGGTTTCGATGGTAGCAAATAATCCTTCTCCAGGGGCAACTTTTGTTGGATTAGTAGCGGTTTTCGCTACTGGTTTTTTAGCAGGAGTGGCTACTTTTTTTACTTGTGCATTGATGCTTACTATCCCGAAGAATAACAAAAAAAGCAATTTTGATTTCATATTTAGATACTATTTGTTTTTTTAAAGGAATATGGTATCGCCATTCTTCATTAGTGTTTGTGATTTGGAATCATGGCGATTTCATTTGCATTGATGGTTTATGAAAATTAATTTTTAGTTCTTAGTCCATAGTCCTTAGCTGTTGTAAATAGTGCTTATTACTAGCTAATTACTAATCACTATGGACTAATGACTATTCACTAAATACTACATTTTCTCTAATAACTCAATTTCGAAAATAATGTTAGCATTTGGTGGAATTGGTCCTACACCTTGTGCACCATAACCTAAATTGGATGGGATGAAAATGGTAGCTTTTTCACCAAATTTTAATTTTTCAATTCCTTCGATGAATCCGGGAATCAAACCGTCTTTTTTACCATACTCAAAAGGTATTGGTAAGTATTGTTTGGCTGCGGCACGAGCGGCATCAAATTTTCCGAAAGTTTTTGAAACACTTTCGATACTACTATCAAAAAGGCTTCCGTTTTCTAAAAATCCAGCATAGTGAATATACACATTAGCGCCGACAGCTGGTTTTTTACCATTACTTTTTTGAGTGATTACGTATTCTAAACCTGTATTGGTTTTGGTAGCTTTTGCTTTTAAAGCTTTGAAATCGGCTACTTTTTGATCTTGAACGGCTTTGAATTGAGCATTGTAGGCATCTAATTCGGCTTGTAGTTTTTTCTGTTTTTCAGCTTCAATAATATAATAATCGTGGAATGTTTTTACAGCATTGAATTTTTTCGCCGCTTCACCATTTCTGATGATGGTCACTTTTTTCATAAAGTCACCTTGCTTGATTTGGTTAACCACTTCCATTCCTTTGCCTACTACTTGACCGAAAATAGTATGTTTGCCATCTAACCAAGGTGTTTCTAAATGGGTAATGAAAAATTGACTACTATTGGTTGTTGGTCCATTATTGGCCATTGCCAACACACCGCCTTTGTCAAATTTAAATTCACAAAATTCATCTTTGAATTTGTAACCTGCATCACCAGAACCTGTACCTAGAGGGTCTCCAGTTTGAATCATAAAATCTTCGATGACGCGGTGGAATTTTAAACCGTCATAATACGGGCGATTTTTTAGATTAGGATTGGTAATGAATTCATTGGTTCCTTCGGCTAGTGTTACAAAATTAGCTACTGTTACGGGTGCTTTATCATAAGCAAGTTGTAAGATGATATCACCTTTATTGGTTTCAATTTTGGCGTATAAACCATCAGGTAAATCATTTTTTTCTTCATTTTTACAAGAGAAGAAAGTCGTTAAGGCTAGTAATCCAAGAACAATTCTTTTTTTCATTTTAATAAATTGATTTTAGGTTTTTTTATTGATTTAAGGTATCTTTTGCAATCGTTTGTTGTTTTAGTAAAGCTTTAGCTCTAAGCATTTCTTGTTTTTTAAGTTCGGCTTCGGGCATAAAATTTCGTAAAGTTACGGTACATAATAAAGGAGTGTTAGTGCCAATTTTTTTGTTATCACCATGATAGCCGTATCCCATATGTGATGGAAATAAGAACACAAAAGTTTCTTTTTTACGCATCAGTTTTATTCCATCTCTTAGCCCCATCATAATGTTTTGTTTGTCTACATAATAGGTTTGAGGCTGTGTTTCTTCTTTGGTATAAATTATATTTCCTTTTAAATCTTTTACTTCATAGTCATAAAAAGCAACATCTCCTTTTTTGGGTGTAAGGGTATCTAACATATTTCTTTTCGAAAAATGGTACCAATATCCTTTTTTGGAAGCTAAAAATTCTATTCCAGCATTTTTTTTGATGACCGCTTGAATTCGGTCTTCCTCTGAAGCTACTAGTTTTTTATTTCTTTCAATCGATTTTTTCATAAAACTTCCTGAAGCTTGCGAAAGCGGTCTTCGGGCTTCTTGGTTTTGTTCACAACTCCAAAGGAAGCAAGCGAATAAAACGACTAAAAGACTGTTTTTTGTACTGTTCATACGATTATAGATTAAGTTGATGTACCAATTCTTCAAATTTAGCTACAGTAGCACTAAGCGATTCCTCAGATTTTCCTCCTGCAGCATTGATGTGGCCTCCGCCATTAAAGTGGTTTCTAGCAAATTCATTGACATCAAAATCACCTTGAGAACGGAAAGAGATTTTGATGATTTTTTCTTCTTGATTTTCAATAAAAATAGCCGAAAATACAATTCCTTTAATGCTCAATCCATAATTGACAATACCTTCGGTGTCGCCTTTTACAAAATGAAATTCATTCAATTCGGCTTGGGTAAGGGTAATATAAGAAGTTTGTTTCTCTTGAATCAATTGCATATTCTGCAAAGCTCTTCCTAATAGTTGCAAACGACTGTAAGAGCTATTATCAAAAAGTAAGGTTGGAACGACCGTATTTTCGACTCCCAAATCAATCAAATCGGCGACAATACGATGGGTGTTTCCTGTTGTTTTTGGAAAACGAAAAGACCCAGAATCGGTTAAAATACCTGTGTAAATACAAGTTGCAATGGTTTTATCAATACTTGATTTTTGACCCAAATAGGTAATGAAGTTGTAAATCATTTCGCAAGTAGAACCAAATTGAGTATCCGAATACATTACAGCGGCATAGTCATCAGGTTTTTGATGATGGTCAATCATAATGAATGGAACGGTCAGTGTTTTTAAAACCGTTTCCATTTCGCCAGTGCGGTGTAAGGCATTAAAGTCTAAAGTAAAAACAAGTTCCGCTTCCTTTAAGATGGCAGTACATTTTTCTCTTTCTTTTTCGTAAACTTCTACTGTTTCGGAACCCGGTAACCAAGCCAGAAAATCTGGAAATTCATTGGGGGCCATCACAACGGGTTGGTGGTTGTTTTTAAGTAGAAAATGATACAGCGCCAAGGTAGAACCCATAGCATCGCCATCTGGACCTCGGTGCGGAATAATCGCAATTTTTTTAGGTGTTGCTAATAACTCTTGAACAGTTTGAATATCTTGTATTGTCATTTGTAATTTTGATTTTTTTTAAGAACACCAATTAACTGTTTCGCCTTTTCATTTTTGACCAGATTGTTTAGTTATCGGTGTTGAACACCTTTAGAGGTGATGTTCATTTCATAAGTTGCGAAATTACATTTTTTTATCTAATGTAAAAATCATTAAGAGTTATTTGGGATTTTAACGAAAGGGAAGTTTTCTTCTAATGTTCTCATATAAAATAGCTTTTGGCCCTTTTACAATTTGCGATTTATAAATCCCTACCGCTCCTGAGCAAAAATAAGCAACAATACACGCCAAAGCGATATAAACACTGCTTTCTAAACCAAAAAGTTCTATGCCCATTAAGGCGCAAGCAATCGGAGTGTGTGTGGCACCAGAAAAGACAGCCACAAATCCCATTCCTGCTAAAAGCGCAATAGGCATTGGAACAACAATCGACAAAGCACTTCCTAAAGTAGCGCCTACAAAAAACAAAGGTGTAACTTCACCTCCTTTAAAACCAGCGCCTAAGGTGAAGCCAGTGAATAGAATTTTCAATAAAAAAGCATACCAAGGATTTACCGTGCTAAAAGCGTCAACAATCACGGGCACTCCTAGACCAATATAAGGTTGCACTGAAAAATTAAAAATCACCAAAGCCAAAATGCAACCACCCACCAAAGGTCGAAAAGGCGCATAAGCAATCGTCCTACTAAATAAATGACCCCAAAAATGAGTCGAACGCGAAAAGAGTAGTGCGGCAAGTCCAAAGAGAATGCTTGCGAAAACGGTCCAAAAAATAGTAACAAGCGAAAATTCAGGCACAATCGGAATGCTGTAGTGAGTGTGTGTCACCGGCCATAATTCTACAGTGTAATAAGCAATGAAAGCCACTGCAAAAGACAAAAACACTGTCTTAAAAGTTATTTTTTTAAAACTAAGTACCTCCATAGCAAAGAGCGCACCCGCAAATGGTGTTCCAAAAACAGAGGCAAAACCCGCACTGATACCGAGAACCAACATAGTCTTTCGGTCAATAACAGCCCATTTAAACCAGCGCTGAATTCCGTCCGAAATCGCTGCTCCCATTTGCACCGCTGTACCTTCACGTCCCGCAGAACCTCCAAAAAGATGCGTGAGTAAAGTGGTAATCAAAACCAAAGGCGCCATTCTGAATGGTATGGTTTGTTGTGGCGTGTCGTATTCTTCCAAAATTAAATTATTGCCGGTAACCACTGATTTTCCGTAGTAATGATACAACAATCCAATAGTAAATCCACCCAAAGGTAAGAAGCCAATAATCCAAAAATTATCCGTCCTAATTTGCGTAACTTTTTCTAAAGCCAACAAAAAAACCGCAGATGCCGACCCAGAAAAAAAGCCTACCACTACACAAACGAAAATCCATTGGAGTAGCGTAAGCCCTATATTTTTTATCGCGTCAAAAGTCATAGTGAGAAACAAAAGCAAATGATGTGGCTAATGTAAGCATTCAATACAAATTTTGAGCACTATTCAGCCGCAATAGCTGTAAATTCAATTTCGACCAAATATTCTGGTGCAACCAATTGATTAATACCATAAAAACCAGTCGTAGGTTTCACTTCTTTAAAGAAAGTGGAGTGTGCTCTCGCCACATCCTCAAAAGTGCTTACATCGGTAGTAAAAATGCGAGTTCGAATCACATCTTTCATCCCCACATTCAAATCCTCCAAAACTTTTTCAACCCTTTCGAGTATGTTCAGCGTTTGCGCATACGCATCATTTGCCTTTACTTTTTCGCCATCCACAATCGCTACAGTTCCCGAAACTTCTATGATGTTTCCAATACGAACCGCACGGCAGTACCCCATTTTATCCTCCCACGGAGAGCCTGTCAAAATATTTTGTCTTTTCATTTTCCTAATTTAAAATTACTTTTTGGTTAAAATAGAACAACAAAACTAGGCAATCATCGTTCAATAAAAAAACGATTACCATACGTTAAAAGTTACATTTGTTTCTTTTTTTGGAGCAGAAGCAAAGTGCATTTTTGCCATCATCGTCCCGTGATCCTCTATATCTTTACCGCCGAACCCCGGCAGCAAAGGATGCCGCTCCTCCCGGGGCTAGCAGGAAACAAAGAGTCTTTTTGGATACATTTTTCAATATATTTCTAGGAACATCGATATGTAATTTGTTAAATGTTAACCCGGTGGTTAAATTGTTTTTAACCACAATTGGATGAGTAATTAAGGCTTACTTCTACTATTTGCGCCTTTTGTCGGAATGACAATAAAACCAACAAAATTTACTTTTATAAAATACTTTAATAAACTGAGTAAGGCTTAATAATAGTTTGTTATTATAGAATTTGAATTTTTTAAGAGTAACAATTATACGTTTTTACTATCCACATAGCTTATCTATTGTGGAAAATAGAGCTATTTCTTTTTTTCTATATTGATTTACTATTACGCTATGATTTGCCTATGTGGTTAAGTTTTTATTTTATTTGTATTTCATCAAATGAGTTAAATGTTAAGATATTTCTAATACCTTAGTATAAAATAAGAAATAAGTTAGTTTTGTAAACACAAAAGGATTCTTCCTTTGCAATCAATCGAAATTACAAAAGCATCTTAGCGAATGAAACATTTTCTATTCCTTTTTTTATTCTTGGTATTGGCATTCAAAGGAAATGCTCAAGCAGAGTTTGGTCCAAAATTCAAACCCATTCCTCCGGCTAAATTTCCTGCAGCGCCAAAGAAAAAAGTAATCCCTCCCGCCGAGCTGCCCAAAATCGAACAACCCAACGTTTTTAATTCGCCAGAAAATCCCAATAAAGCATCAACTTCAATCTCAAAGTCGAATGATGTAGATATGTTTCCCAAAGAGAAATTCATCAACGTGGGCGAGGAGTATTTAAAAAAGATGCAAAAAGATGTTGACAAAACGTTGAACGAAAATAATATGCCTTTGCTTCGTCGTAATTTTGATTTTGGTCAAATTAATACCAAATCCAAATATGTGATTGTACGAGTTCGAGATTATATTTATGTAGATGGCGATTTACTTCGAATATATCAAAATGCGACGATACTAAAAGAGCAGGTTTTTCTAGGTGGAGAATTTACCGATATCAAAATTTTATTAGGTGAAGGCTTTAATAAACTAGATTTCGAGGCGCTAAATACGGGAACTAGTGGGGGCAATACTGCCGAAATTATCATTATCGACGACCAGAAAAAAGTACTTTCCAAAAATTATTGGGACAACTTAGCGGCTGGTTTTAAGGGAACTATACTCTTGGTGAAAGAATAGGTTTTCATTCTTTTCTGCAAAATAAAAATTTTTCAAAATTCAATTTTTCAATTCCGAAATTTAGAAGTATTTTTGCGCATGCAACACAACGTACTTATTTTAGATTTCGGATCGCAATACACTCAGCTTATTGCGCGAAGAGTTCGAGAATTAAACATATTCT
>CAUPCW010000058.1:0-20560 GCA_963509895.1 uncultured Flavobacterium sp. | reverse complement strand
CTTTGTCTGTATTTTTCTTTGCCATGGGGCAAAAATAAGGCTTTGAAACGTTTTACAAATTCAATTTCACAATTTTTTTTGAAAACCACCGTATTTGTTGAGAAGTACCACTTGGGCGTGCCCCCCGAAACCCGTTTTTCGGAACTCCAGATTATCTCGGAAATCGGGGGTCGGGCAGTCCGCTATATCTCTTGGGGCGAACCCCGCCCCAAGAGGATGCCGCTCCCGTCCCTCACGTAAAATGTGATTAAGTTAAGAGATTTTAGATTGAAGATTAACGATTCTTGATTTTAGATTTTCGTGCTAGTAAATTAAAAATCATTTGTTTTTCAACGGTTTACCAATCTGAAATCAAAAATCGTTAATCAAAAATCAGCAATCAAATTATTGATTTTTCCTTAACTTAATGACAATGCCCTCACGCTTTTAAAAAAGCAATTTATAAATACTCAGAAGGCAGACACAACAACCAAAACACGAAGAGAACTTTCAGAATTTTTTATGTTTTTAGGAGGAAAAAGAATATATTTGGGAAAGTATAATCTGGTTTTTGTCAAAATCTTTACAACTAAAAAGAGTTAGATAATACTTGTGTTGTCAGACCGAGTTTATAAGTTAGCTGTAATTTTACTAAAAATAGCGAATTGAAATTAGTCAAATATAAAATGATTCAATTAAAAACATCAAAAAAAATAATAATATTTCTTTCAAACCATAGTTATGAAATTTTATTAATTGCGTTGCTTTTTCATCTATATGGAAGTATCTTTTTCACAGATTTACATTTTTACGGAACTTACGTAAGAGTAGTAAATACAATTTTCCTTTATTTTGCATCAACAAATAGCTTTTTTGAAAGGAAAAATAGAATATCACAAACAAACAAAAGTATCATTTTTATTACACTATTCCTTAATTTAAGCTTGTTGTTTTTTGATGGGAACCAAGTATTAAAGGGAATTAGAGAGTTCTCATATTTAATATTTCTAAGCTTAGTTTTATACAACACAGCCGTTTTTTTATTTTCGCCTCATCGCCTTGATAAAGCATTAATTTCTGCTTCAATATCTGGGTATTTATTAATAATTGAAATTGCGGTAAGAAGTTTTATGATATTTTACCAATTAGATAAGAATCACATTTTAAGCAATATTGATTTCAGTTACCACACAAATACATTTATTGATACTGTATATTTTTGTACTGTATCAATAACAAGTATTGGTTATGGAGATGTACTTCCAATATCCCATAACGCCAAAATGGCAACTTCTTTATTAGGTCTTATAGGTCAATTTTATTTAGTAATTATTATGGGAATTATGGTAAGCAAATTTATATCCAAAGTAAAATAAAAAAATATGTTAGAGAAATTATACAGAAACAATACAGAAAAGGAATTAAAATTTCTACAAAAATTATACACTGCACTTTTAATTGTGGTAGTCAGCTTACTAGTAGTTTTTAATGGTATTAGTTATTTTCTATGGGGTAATTTCCATTTAATCCCATCAATTATATTTATCATAGTACTATTTTGGAGTGCTTTAAATGTTGATTATCTGAAAAAGAAAGTATAAAATTAGTTATAACATTTTAAAATTTGTTTTTCAGAAATAGATTTATATTATGGGCACGAGCGTGACGCTCGCGCTAGCGTGGGTTTTTAATATCAACTTAAAAAATACTCCTATGAAAAAGTATACCCTTATCCTTTTGAACGTAGTGCTATTGGCAAGTGCCGTAAAATGTGGAAATTCTGAACAAAAATCTTCCAAGAACAGTGCAAAAGAAGCTATTGCCAAGCAATCTTTGACCCAAAAGCCAACTTCAATTACCCAAAAAATTACGCCTTGTCTTTGGGTTGATAAAGATGCAAAAGCGGTGGTGAAGTATTACCTTTCTATTTTCAAAGACGGTAAACTAAAAGAATACCATCGTTACAAAAATCCACCACAAGAAAACGGTCAAGCTGGTCAAGACTACTTCGAAACCGCTGTGATGGAGATAGGGGATATAGAATTTAGTATTTTGGCGGCAGGGCCCTACTTCAAGTTTAACGAATCCATTTCCTTTGTTGTAAATTGCAAAGACCAAGCAGAAGTGGATTATTATTGGGAGGCTTTGACCGCCAATGGAGGAGAAGAAGGTGTTTGCGGATGGTGTAAAGACAAATATGGTCTTTCGTGGCAAGTGGTTCCCGTGGAGTATTTCGAGCTCATTAACAGCCCTGATGCTAAAGTGAGAGAAAAAGCAATGAAGAATACTTTTAAACAAAAGAAGTTGATACTGTCAGAGCTTAAATAGTGTCACTTTTTTAGGAACTATAAACTATACAATAATGAACCTACGCCTTTTCCTATCAGTTGTTATGTTGTGTGTAGCAAACAACATTATGGTTGGACAAACCAAACAAGACAGCCTAGAAATTAAACAAGCAGCGCTTGACTATATTGAATCACAACACAGAGTTAATCCCAAGCAAATGGAGCGGGCTTTGCATCCTAGAATGGTAAAGCGAACCTTTTGGAAAGACAAAGCCACCAACAAAGATTACGTTCGTGAAACGACTACTGAATCGATGATTTTGCTGGCCGAAAGCTATAATAAAAAGGGCGATATGTTTCCAGCATCTCCCAAAAAGGAAGTTTTGCTACTAGATGTTGCTGAACGTACTGCTTCGGTAAAATTAATCGCTGACGAGTGGATTGATTATATGCATATTGTCAAGATCAATGGCACTTGGAAAATTATCAACGTCCTTTGGCAATTTAATGAGACGAAAAAGCATTAGCTTGGTGTTATATACTGAAGGTTACTGTATCAAAAAAGAAATTTTTTATAGGAAAAAGTTGTTGTCATTCCGACGGAGGAGGAATCGAATAAATTACTCACATTTTGTGATTCCTCCTCCATCGGAATGATAAAAGCGGTTAATAGTAGAATTAAGCCTTGTTAATTAATGGATTAGAATTGTTGTAAAGTTTTAATAACCTCATAGAGATATTTTTATAATTGTCTCTCGTACAATTCTCAAAATTTGAAATCGAATTAACTTATTCTGTTTATAATCCCTTATATTTATTGTAAAAACTAAAAAATATGGCAACAAACACTGTTCAGCTACATCGCGTTTTGGCGGCACCAGTAGCAAAAGTATTTAGAGCATTTGTCGAGGCAGATGCCATGGCTTCTTGGTTACCTCCTTATGGCTTTATTTGCAAAGTAGATCATCTGGAAGCGAAAGTTGGAGGAACCTATCGAATGTCGTTTACCAATTTTACTACAGGCAGTAGTCATTCGTTTGGAGGCGAATATCTAGAAATACTGCCCAACGAAAAATTGAAATATACCGATGTCTTTGATGATCCCAATTTGCCAGGTCAAATGATTACTACGATTCAGTTCGAAACGGTTTTGTGCGGCACCCAACTTTGGATTACTCAAGAAGGGATTCCTGAGGCCATTCCAACAGAAATGTGTTACTTAGGTTGGCAAGAATCACTAGAGAAACTAAAACGTTTGGTGGAGCCTAATATACCTGACGCATAAAGATTATTTTAATTTTAAACTTTAATTATGGCTAAAATAAACCCTTATATTCATTTCAATGGTAATGCCGAAGCCGCTTTTTTGTTTTATCAATCGGTTTTTGGTGTTGAGTTCACTGTGTTGTCGCGTTTCAAAGACATCGCTTCTGAAGAAAATCCTATAGCAGATCATGAAGCGCATAAAATTATGCATATCGCTTTGCCAATTGGTGATTCGAATGTACTTATGGGAAGTGATGTTCCAGAGGTGTTGGGACAAGTAAATGAAAACGAAAATCGAAGTAAAATTATGATTAGTGCTGCCAGCAAAGAAGAAGCATATCATATTTTTAAAGGACTTTCAGCAGGAGGAACGGTTGAAGTACCAATGGATGAAAGTCCTTTGGGAACACTTTTCGGTATGTTTCGTGACCAATTCGGAATTGAATGGATGATAGATTTTAATCCTTAACAGTAAGGGGAGATAATTTGAATTTTGATTTTTTTTTATGACTGCCATAACTCATGCCAAATAGTCAAAGTATTTAATTCACTTTGCGTCTCTGCGCCTTTGCGTGAAATTGAACTCGCAAAGTCGCAGAGTCGCAAAGAAAAGAATGAATCAAGCTTAAAAATAGTGGAGAACTAATTTAAGCTATGAAATAGTCCTAGTCACGGATAGTCCTATTTTTTTTTGATAAACCAGTACTAAACTTTAGTTAAATAAATTCATACGAAATAGTTATCTAGTCAATTACCTCTAAATTTGAGTTGGACTATAAAACCATTAGCTATGAAAAGACATGCCACCGCAGTTTGGACTGGTTCCTTAAAAGAAGGAGCAGGGAAGTTGACCACACAAAGTACTACTTTGTCGAATACCCAATATTCATTCACTTCAAGATTTGAGGAAGGAGTAGGGACCAATCCAGAGGAATTAGTTGCTGCTGCTCACGCAGGCTGTTTTACGATGCAGTTGACCGCTTTTATTGGAGAAACGTCAGCAGTTATTGACAGTATTAATACCAAATGTGTGATTAACTTAGTAGAAGGTACGATTATCGGTTCGCATTTGACAGTGCAAGCAAAAATTAGCGGAATTACTGATGCTGTTTTTCAGGAACTAGTAACCAAAGCTGAAATGAATTGTCCGATTTCTAAATTATTCAACACCGAAATTACTACTACAGCCACTTTGATATAATGGATAATTTTTTGATATAAAAAAAGAGCCAATTGACTGAAGAGGCCACTGAAAAAGTCCCTCTTTTTAAAAGACCATCAAAAAATCGATTAAATAAGGCTTTAATTTTATTTGATTACCAATTTTCTTATCAAACATGGTTTTATAAGATTAGAAGTAAGTTATAATAGGCAAAAGGAGCGAAAACATAGTGTTTTCGCTCCTTTTTCATTTTTTTCATTTTCCCAGTTTTTGGGACTTTTTCAGTGGCCTCTTGACTGAATCGGCTCTTTTTTTGTAAATGTTTTTCTTTTTATTGGTAGATCAAGGTTGGTTTTCCCTCTACACAAGCCACAGCTTTGGGCACGGAAGTAACCTCACAAGTGGAGAAAAGTTCCCATTTTTTATTGAAGGCTTCTACAGCATTATTATAAGCCTTGACTTTGGTTTCGAATGCAGTTATGTTTATTCCTTTTGCATAAGGAATATAAGAGTCTACACCTCCACAAGGTCTTGCACCTATTCCTGTGAATGCCCACTCCTCTGGATTTGTACAAGGTAAAGACTTGATTAAAGATAGACTGATAATTTCATCATACATTACTTTTAATGCTGTATTATCTTCTTCTTGTGAAGTAGAATCATCATTGCTGCAAGCTGCAAAAGTGTTACAAATTACAAATACGAGTATAGCTATTCTTTTCATAAATACTGATTTAAGATTGATATAACTAAGAGGGCACTTGTTCCAAAAGGTTGCGTTAGTACTTTGAAATTTAATAGAATTACTACTTTAATGGCTGTTATTATCTAAAAAAAAATGGTTTTAACCTGAATTGTGTGGATTTTACTATTTAGATAGTGTTATTCTATCACAAGCAACCCTTATTTTTGAACCATTTAAGGCATTTAGGTTCATATAAGTTTGTAAATATACGCTTGCTTTCTTAAATACCTTTTACTATCTCTAATGCAACTAATATTAGTAGACGTACTTTTATAAATAGGTAATGGTACATTTTTTCTATTCTTATATGACCTTACATATCTAATATGGTTGTTTTTTTTCTTTTGTGATTACCCACACAGTTGAGGGTAGCACCAAAAAAAATTATTTATTTTTCGATTTAGGACTATATACATATCCAAAACTCAGTTCAGAAAAATCAGCTTGTCCTAAGTTTGAATTGATAGTTGCAGCTATAAATACATTGTGTTTTGGAGCTTTTTTTGCAGTAATCGCATAGTAACGCAAGCCCAAACGAGAAGAGATATATTGTTTTATTTTTGCTTTCGTGCCAAATTCGTCAGCTATGTCTATGCTGGTATAGCCGCCATTGTTTACATGCCAATCTAATTTGTAAGCTGGTTTGTAAAGATTAATGCCTAATTCGGCTTCTATACTGAAATGGTTTATTAAAACTTCACAACTACTAAATACCCCAAAAGCAGTAGCATTTTGATAAGGATTCTTTGTCAATTCTGGAAAATGAGTAGTAACTATACTGCCTTCCTCTTTGATGTAATCATAATAATCTTCATAGAATCTATAATAGAAGTTTAGCCCATATTTGAATGATTTGTTCTTTATTCGCCCCATTCCAAAGGAAGCGGTATATACATTTTTAAGAGAATTGTAATTTCTAAATAGTGTTTTATAACCCAATCCCAATCGAGTAGTATAGTAGGTCTGTGTCTCTGACGAACCAGCATCGGCAGTTTCCTCTGTGGATGGAATTCTATTTTTTGTAAAATTGAATTCGGTTTTGACTGTGGCTAAATAAGAATTCAAACCAAGATTAGGCCAGCGGGTGTGACCATTGGAGAAGTGGGTAAGTCCAGCGCCAATTTTAAGATTGAAGTCTTTTCGGTGCACCAAATCATAATACAAAAAGGAACGAAAGGCCCAAGTAAAGTGTGTAGAAATAGCATGGTTACCAGGATGAGTCACTTTATCATAGATGAGGTTGTTGTAGGAACCGCCCAAACCTACTTGAAAGCGGATTCTATTTGTGAGCTTATTCAAAACGCCAAAATCGAAAAAGGGCATTACAGTAATGCCATAGCCCACTTTCTCCTGATTTCCAAAATCGGCGTAGGAAAGCAGTATACCTGTTTTTGGATAATTCAGCAGTTTGGCCCAACTGTCGTTTTCATAAGTCGTGGTGCCCAGTGTAAGATCAAAACCTTGTTGATTTTTTGTTTTTGGATAACTGCTTATTGGAGACATGGTTTGCCCAATTGAATAACCAACTCCAATAAAATTAAAGTTATTTTTAGTTGTAGATATACTTTCTTGTGCTATTGTTATTGAGCTAATCAATACAATTAGAAGTACGGTTGTTTTTTTTAAGATCATTTTGTCGAATCTATAATTTGATTTAGTCTCTAAATCAAATTTGAAATAATTACTATTGCTGTTTTTTTTGAGGCACAAAAATAAGAACAACTATCAATTTAAAAAATTATTCAAACAAATCCGAAGACAAATAGCGATCGCCACGATCACAGATAATCGCAACTATAACTCCTGACTCCAAGGTGTTAGCAATTTTCACAGCCGCAGCTACTGAACCACCGCTGCTCATTCCAGCAAAAACACCTTCTTCTTTAGCCAAACGTTGGGTCATGGCTCTGGCTTCTGTTTCGGTTACTTCTATAATGGTATCTACTTTTGTAGCATCAAAAATTTTAGGTAAGTATTCCTGTGGCCATTTGCGAATACCTGGAATTTGCGAGCCCTCACTCGGTTGTGCCCCAATAATTTGAATGGTAGGATTCTTTTCTTTCAAATAGGTTGAGGTACCAATAATGGTTCCTGTAGTTCCCATAGCCGATACAAAATGCGTTACGGTTCCTTCTGTATCTTTCCAAATTTCTGGACCTGTAGAGTTGTAATGTGCCTTCCAATTATCATCGTTAGCAAATTGATTGAGCATAATGTAACCACCTTCGGCTACTTTTTTGTCGGCATAATCTCTTGAACCAATGATTCCAGTACTTGCAGGAGTTAAGATTACGGTTGCTCCATAAGCTCTCATGGTTTGCGTACGTTCTATGGTAGAATCTTCGGGTAAAACCAATTCTATTTCGATATTGAATAATTGTGCAATCATTGCCAAAGCGATACCCGTGTTTCCACTGGTTGCTTCGATTAATTTATCGCCTTTTTTGATGTCACCTCGTTCAATTGCCGATTTGATCATGTTATAGGCTGCACGGTCTTTTACACTTCCTCCAGGATTGTTTCCTTCGAGTTTTAGGAGTAATTTTACGTTAGGATTTTGAATTAAATGTTGACTTATTACTAATGGTGTGTTGCCAATAAGATCGACTAACTTTTGTGGTTTCATTATCGTTTTTCTTTTATCTTAACCTCAGTTGTTGTTGTGTTTAATACAGTAGAATCGGCTGGAATCGATTTGGTAACCCATGAATTTCCACCTACAATACTATTTTCTCCAATAATCGTTTCGCCTCCAAGTATAGTAGCATTGGCATAAATGCAGACGTTTTTTTCAACCGTTGGATGGCGTTTGGCATTTTTCATTTCTTTACTAACACTTAGAGCTCCCAAAGTGACTCCTTGGTATATTTTGACATTTTCTTCGATTACAGTTGTTTCACCAATTACAATTCCGGTTGCGTGATCAATAAAAAATGGTGAAGCTATCGAGGCGCCAGCATGAATGTCGGTTCCGGTAATTCGATGTGCATATTCACTCATTAGTCTTGAAAAAAGCAATAGATCAAGTAAATACAGTTCATGACTTAATCTATAGATGGCAATGGCGTAAAAGCCAGGATAAGCTAAATATACTTCTTCAATGCTATTAGAAGCGGGGTCATTTTTTAAAATGTAAGCGGCATCTTGATTGAGTTGTTCTAAAACCAATGGCAATTTTTCAAGGAAATTATCCCAAGCACATTCACAAAGATCTTCGGGTTTTTTGCATGCAATTCTTGCAATTTCTTTGAATTGAATTTCCAATTCATCAATGCTTTGGTTTAAAGGAGCATTCGAGTCAAACAAGGTATAAAACAGTTTCTCAGTAAATGCTTCTGTTTTAGTTTTTATACTATAATTAATAGTCAAATGACTTTTTAGAACTTTTATATTTTGAATGGTTTGCAATTTTGACACAACAATTAAACGATTTAAGTGAAATTAAAGCGTAAAAATAAGGTGTTTTTTAGAGATAGCATTATTTTTAAAAGTAATAAATATAACTTTAGTCTATTTTTTTGATAGATTGTGTAGGATAGAAATGCAAAAAAAACAGCGAAACATAATATATTCATGTTTCGCTGTTGGTACAATAAATTTAAAAATTATTTTTTATCAAGTTGAGCAATCTTTTCCCAATTTTGATTTTCTTTTAAAGCAACACCAATATAGATGTCTTTTTTATTTAGTTTAAACGCTGTTCCTTTGTTCATTTCTGCTTTTACATCATTTGGAGTCAAGTTATAAATAGCTCCTGTTATTGGGTCAATAATTATTCCGATAATACCTCCAAAAACGATATTACCTAAATACCATGCATTGAATTTTTTAGTTAGATTAGTTTCGTAAGTTTGGTAACCATCTAATTTAATCATTACGTGATGTTCTTTGTTTCTCTCTAATTTTATTTCGAAAGGAGTTTTGCCAACTTCAACTTCGTCAATGAAAATTGATGCTTGCGCTGGATTGCTATGAAAACTCACTTTTTGTTTTGATCCAGAAATAATGGTGGCACAACTAGATAATATTAAACTTAATGATAACGCTGAGATTATAATTTTTTTCTTCATTTTAATTAATTTGTAGTTTGTATTGAGGGATTGTATTTATATCACTTGTTGTGTAATAAAAATCAATTTTTATTCTATAGCAAGTACTCCACAAATCAGGTACTTTTTTTTCGGTCACTTTTACTACATTGGCTCCTTTCTCACGAGCTAATTTTCGTGCTTTGATTAAATTTGAATTAAAGTCACAGTCGGTTGAAAAACCACTGTCTTGAAAATGAGCACTACCAATTTTTTCGGCATCTTTCGGAACACTATGATGTATGTCTAGGAAGACTACTTTATCTTCAATAGTTAATGGTTTTTTTGGATTATCAAAAGTTGAGTGAATACTTGCGCTACATCCAAATAGCATCAAAATACAAAAAAGGTATGCTAGTTTTTTCATAATTATTTAAGTTTAATATAAATGGAATTATAAATTTTTGAGCGAATACCAAGTAGTCCGTAAACTGTTTCTCCTGGTTTGATTTTTTTACCCAAAAAATTATAATCTAATAAATCTTGTTTGAATTTTTTATTAGCTGCGCTTGCTGCTAACATATTTCCTCCAGCTATTCCAGGACCTATAATTGCACCTATTGGGAATGAGCTTGTTTGTTCAGTGTATCCGTTAGAATTAGTAGATGTGGTATAAAATTGTGTTGGTGTTAACAATAAATACCATAAATATGATGCCGGACTTTGTTTTAAAGATTGAAAAATTTCTTTGTTTTCAAGTAGCGTTAGTTCATTTCCATCACCATAAATGAGTTCAAGATTGTCTCCAATAATTAGTTCATTTTCTGAAGAATTCTTGACTTTTATTGCTATTAACTTTACATCATTTTTTGCTTCCTTTTTTGAATATTTTTTATTCAATATATCATATTTATAACTAAATGTTACTTTTTCATTTTTATCATTCGATATATAATTAAATTTAGAAGGGTCTATGTTTTTGTAACCAGATGCACAACTTGAAAAAAACAGATAAAGGAATGAGAGAACTAGAATTTTTTTAAATTTCATTTTTTAATTTTATTAGTGGTAATAATTTATTGCTTTTCAAACTTATCAAATGTAAAAATTTTCTTTTTTTTTATGAAGTTTTATATCTATTTTTTGTAAGTTTTAATTTATTATTAGTCAGGTGTTTGACTTTTATTTGTGAAAAATAATTCCATTTTAAAAACGTTCTCTTTAATATTTAGTTTCCAATAAACATGCATAAATCAGGATATGCAATACAAAATCCAATTTTAGGATTCATCATAGCGATTACCCTTATTTTCAAGTGATCGATAATATGCAATATCTATGTTGAATTTTTACAGAAAAAGATACATTTGAAATTATCTTTTGGCTAAATTGGAGAATTGAGTCATTTGGAACAATATGTTATTGGTTCCTTGAAGGAAGATACATCTTTGGTTTCACAAATAGAGGATGTGATGGAGAGGCGTACTTTTGGTGGAAGCTGGATTTTTATTTGTTTGTTTTGGTGTTTTTATTTTGCCATGACTTTGTCTTATTACATTTATTCACCTTAATAAAGTATTTAATCTTGTATTGTTTGGCGGCTTTGCAAGCACCGGTGATTATGATGAGTCAAAATCGTCAGGAAGAAAAAGATAGAGAGCGCGCCAAAAAAGACTATATGATCAATTTGAAATCTGAATTGGAAGTGAGAATGCTACATGATAAATTAGATCATTTGATTCAGCACCAACAACATGAGTTAATCGAAATTCAAAAAGTGCAAATCGAAATGATGAATGATATTTTGAACCGAATGAAAGTGTAATACAGATTAAAAGTGCTTGTATACATAGCCGCCAATCACAAAAACAAGATTAATGGCGATTAGAATTGTCAATACATTTTTGGTTGTTGCTGTTTTTTTTGTGGTGTAAAATAAAAGAATGCCCCCAAACATAGCGAGCATACTGTAAACTGCAGGATACATTGCAAAAGCTTCATCCCATTCGCCTTTAAGAACCAAAAGTAAGGCGCGTTGAAACCCACAACCCAAGCATTCTATGCCAAATAGTGTTTTGCTTAAACATGGAATCATGTATTTTTCTAGCTGCATTTGTTTTTATTTAGTACAATTTTACAAAAAAAAGTCGATTCCTTTTTCAATAATCGAGCAGCCATTTTTTATTTCTTATTTTTGAAGCTTGAAATTTTTTAAAATGAAGAAATTGATGATTCTGATAATGGTAGTAGCCATTGGAGTTGCTTTTTATGAACAAAGTAAACCAGAAAAAAATGTGTATTTAATGGTTATGGCTTTGATTGTTTTTATGTACGGAATGATGCGATTAAGTGCCAAAACGCCAAGTAAAAATCAAGAGAAAGAAGAAAAAGATGTGGAATAAAGGAGATAAAGTGTCTGTTTTAGATGATGATATTAATGGTGTTGTTGTAGCAGTAAATGGCACTCAAATCACTATTGAAAATGAAGATGGTTTTATGATGTATTTTTCTAACAATGAATTGGTTAAGTTGAACGAAACCAATAATTTAATGGATGCTATTAGAAGAATAAATGTAGATGAAATTATCAAGGAAAAAGCGATTCCAGCTCCAAGAAGTTTTGTAAAAGAACGCAAAGAAAAAAAGGAAGTTGGCGTTCCAGAATTTGATTTACATATTGAAAAATTAGTGCCTAATAAACGCGGCATGTCTAATTATGATATTTTGACTTTACAAGCGGAAACCGCCAAGCGCCATATTGAATTTGCTATTAGAAATAGAATTCCTAAAATTGTATTTATTCATGGTGTTGGAGAAGGAGTACTCAAAGCCGAGTTGGATTTTCTCTTAGGTCGATACGATACTATTTCGTTTCAAGATGCCAATTATCAAAAATATGGTTTGGGTGCTACCGAAGTGTATTTTAAGCAGAATAGTAAATAACTCATTTATTTTTGTTCTTTCAATAATTCTAAGTGTAGTGTGATGCTTCCTACGTCAGCATGACAAAATAACTTATGAATTTCCCACTCCGTTTGTTCTTCCGACGAAGGAGGAATCACATAATGCCATGCGAAGTTCATTTTTTTATCTTTGTTGTATTTTCTAGACATCAATTGCCTCCAACTTTAGTTGGAGGGGTAAAATTTGAAGGTTGTAAAGGCTTTAGCCAAAATTAACTACTAGCAATAGGTCGAAATAAAAAAAGGTCAATTCCACTAGAATTGACCTTTTTTTATTCTTGAAAAAGAAGGGTTAATTTGTGATTAATTCTCCATAGATATAATTGTCTCCCAACGAAAAATTATCACCTCCTCTAACCATTTTTACTTTTTTAAGTACTATCGTATGTTTGAATCCAGTACCAAAAGTTGTGGTAGTAACTTCGATTATACCTTCGGTATTAGCTACGCCAGAAGCGGCTTTCCATTCTTGAAAAAGTGTTGGTGTTGCAGGGGTGGGGGTTGTGCAAAAATAGTTTTCTGTCAAAAGACCGGTATAGGATCTATAGATGAGAGAGTTAGTGGTGCTACCAATTAATGCCGTTCTAGGCGTATTCAATGCTGTTACTTCGTTTTTAATCAATCCAGCTTCGATGTTGTTTAAGGTTAAGGCCTCACCATTGATAAAATTATATACTTGTTTAGAGGTAGCACATTGTCCTAAAGTTTTCGTAAAAGCAAATGGAATTGAAGTTACCGTAGTCGTATAATCACCAAAAATAAACTCATCATACACTTGCGTACCATTTGTTTTTTGAAACGTGATGTTTTTTAGTACGATATAATGGTTGTAACCTGTAATTTTGGTACTGTTATTAGTAGCATCTGTGCTTTTTATGGGAGTACTAGTAATTACAATTTTTCCACCGGCTTGTGCAGTCCATTGGTCAACCACTATTGGTGTGGCGGGTGGAATGGTTTCACAAATGTTATCTGCTTTTACAGTTCCGTTGAAAAAACGATAAACCACTCTATTACTTCCTCCGATGGTAACTTCTTGTGTTTTGGTTTCACTAGGAAAAATAAATCCGGGAAGTTCTAATAATAAAGCTTCTTTTTCATTTAGTTTGTAAATAATATCATTGTTGGTGCAGGTAGCAACCGTTGCTTTGTCAAAATTAATGTCTTCCAAAAAAAGATCACCGTCATCACAGCCGCTAATCATAACTACTAAGAATAGTATTCCTAAAAATCGTTTCATTTTTTTACTTTATTTTAAGCAAAAATAGAATTTTTAATTGGTATGTTCTTCATTCCCTATTTTAAAATCATGTTAATGTAAGCCGATTTGTTTTTGAAGGAAAAGACAAGCCAAATGAAATTAGTACCTTTGCCATCCTATTTAATCTAAATGAAACAAACGAAATATTACCTTGCTGCATTTTCAGCTTTTTTTATATGGGGATTTTTCAGCTTGGCACTGAAACCTATTGCCGACTTTCCTTCTTTGGACATTCTTTTTTACCGTGTTTTTTTGAGTGTTTTTCTTTTAACGCTTTTGAATGTTGTGTTTAGAAAACGTGTCATTCGTGAGAATTGGGCATTTTTTCAAAATTTTGAGCCAAAAGTAAAGAAGACCATTCTTTTATTGACACTTGGTGGAAGCTTGATATTGGCTTCGAATTGGTTTATTTTTATTTATGTAGTCAATCATGTGAGTGTAAAAGCGGGTTCCTTGGCGTACTTGATTTGCCCGATATTGACCACGGTTTTTGCTTTTTTTCTTTTAAAAGAAACACTTTCAAAAACGCAATGGTTTGCGGTTTCATTGAGTGTTGTGAGTTGTTTGTTGTTATCGATGAATGATTTGCATGATATTTTGTATAGCTTGGTGGTAGCGGCAACGTATGCGCTTTATTTAGTAAGTCAACGGAAAAATAATCAAATGGATAAACTTTTGGTGCTCAATGTGCAATTGCTTTTTATTGCGCTTTTGATTCTACCATTTTATCCTATTTATAGTGGCCCACTGCCTACAACGCCTTTGTTTTATGGTTGTTTGTTATGTATTGTGGTCTTTTTCACCATCATTCCTTTGTTTTTAAATTTGTTTGCATTGAAAGGAATTTCCTCAGCAACAGTTGGAATTTTGATGTATATCAATCCAATGATTAATTTTGCAATTGCTTTGTTGTATTTCAAAGAACAAATAAATGGAATTCAGCTCTTTTCGTATGTGCTGATTTTGATTTCTGTTGTGATTTTTAATAAGAAAGTCATTTTGGGACTATTGAAAAAATCAAAAGAAAAACGATTGGTTTCCTAAAGAACGTCTGGTTTTGCAGGGTTTGCGTGAGGGTAGTAGTGGAGCTCTTTTTTAGAGACTTTTTTGGCTCTAAAAAAAGCGGGAACGGATGCCCGACCCGACTACTGAGCTTGTCGAAGTATCTGGCGGGGCACGCCCAAATAAAAATGAATAGTATTTAATTATGAAATCGCCACTAACAACAAGTTGTGTGATTAAACACCGATAAATAAAAGGCGATACCATATATATGACCACTGACAAATGAATTTTACATATATGAAAAAAGTATATCTCGACAACGCTTCTACAACTGCGATGCGTCCCGAAGTGATTCAGGTGATGGTGGATTGTATGGCAAATGATTACGGAAATCCGTCGTCTACGCATAGTTTGGGGCGTCATGCCAAAAGTATTTTGGAACTGTCTAGAAAGAGTATTGCCAAGGCTTTGAACGCTACGGCGCAAGAGATTTTGTTTACATCGGGTGGGACAGAGGCCAATAATTGGATTTTGCGCTCGGCAGTGAAGGATTTGAAGGTGAGGCGAATTATTTCGAGCAAAATGGAACATCATGCAGTTTTGTATCCTATTTTGGAATTGCAAAAAGAGTTTGGTGTTCAAGTGGACTATGTAAAAAATTCGGCTGATGGGGTTCTTGATTTGACGCATTTAGTGAGTCTGCTTTCTGCATCTTCGGAGAAAACTTTGGTGAGTTTGATGCATGTGAACAACGAAACGGGCGTGGTTTTGGATTTGGAACGCGTGTCACAAATTTGTCAAGAGCATCATGCTTTGTTTCACTCGGATACGGTGCAATCTGTAGGCAAAGTGATTTTGGATTTGCAAAAAGTACCTATCGATTTTATAGTGAGCAGTGCCCACAAATTTCACGGCCCAAAAGGGGTTGGTTTTGCTTTTATTCGAAAAAATTCAGGTTTGCAGCCTTTGTTTTTTGGTGGAGAGCAAGAAAAAGGATTACGTTCTGGTACTGAAGCAATTCATCAAATTGCAGGAATGGCAAAGGCTTTGGAAGTTTCTTATGCAAATTTAGAAGCAGAACAGCAACAAATCAGTGCTCTAAAACAGTATTGTTTGGAAGAATTAGCGTTGCACTTTCCTGGAGTGAAAGAAAATGGAGCCGCTACTTTTTATCCGATTTTGAATGTGCAATTGCCTTTTTCAGCGGATAAAACGGCGATGATTTTGTTTTATTTGGATATGAAAGGGATTTTTGTTTCGAGAGGAAGTGCTTGCCAGTCGGGGAGTGTGAAGCCCTCGCATGTGTTGGCTGAAATGCTTTCGGAAGATGATTTGAAAAAACCAAGTTTGCGAATATCGTTCAGTCATTTATCTACCCAAGAGGAAGTAGATTTGTTGATTGAGGCGTTGAAAGGCGTTTAAGGCTCTATTATAAAAATGCAAAACCTGACAATTGTAAAGTTGTCAGGTTTTTTTATTTGTTTCAACTTTTTTTACCACACTTCGGTACCTCAGTGCAGGCTAGATACATAGAATTTGCTTTGTCAAACAAAAGATTATTATGGACGTTTTGCTATTCATATAGCTTATTCTATGTGTGAAATAGTGCTATTTCTATTTTTTCTTTTCGGGTTTGTATTCAATCTATGATTCTATGTGGTTAATTTTTATTTACTCAAAGTATTGAAGTATATAATTGTTATTCAAACAATCCTTCGATGCTCAAATAGCGTTCTCCTGTGTCGTAGCAAAATGTAAGTACAGTTGCCCCATCTGGGATTTCGTTTAGTTTTTTGGCTACAGCGGCTAAAGAGGCACCAGATGAAATGCCTAATAGGATTCCTTCTTCTTTAGCGGCTTTTTGTGCATAAGAAAAGGCCTCGTCTTTGCTAACTTGTATGGTGCCGTCTAGTATTTCAGTGTGCAAATTGGTGGGTATAAAACCTGCACCAATCCCTTGAATTGGGTGTGGACTTGGAGCGCCTCCACTAATTACCGGCGAAGCTTCTGGTTCTACCGCAAAAACTTTTAGATTGGGAAAGTGTTGTTTTAGGATTTCGGCACAGCCTGTAATATGTCCGCCAGTGCCCACACCAGTGATGAGGTAGTCAATTCCGTTTGGAAAGGCGTTGATGATTTCTTGGGCTGTTTTTTGTTTGTGCACCTCAATATTTGCTGGGTTTTCAAATTGTAGTGGTGACCAAGAATTAGGGATTTCGTTGACTAGTTCTTGAGCTTTTTCGATAGCGCCTTTCATTCCTTTTTCGCGTGGTGTCAATACAAATTCTGCACCGTAGATACTCATTAAACGACGTCTTTCTATAGACATAGATTCTGGCATAACCAAAATAAGTCGGTATCCTTTCACTGCCGCAACCATAGCTAAGCCAATGCCCGTGTTGCCTGAGGTAGCCTCGATGATGGTGCTGCCTTTTTGTAAAATTCCTTTTGCTTCAGCATCTTCAATCATGGCTAATGCAATTCGGTCTTTGATGCTAGCACCCGGATTGGCTCGCTCTAATTTTATCCAAACCGATGTTTTATCTCCAAAAAGTTTGTTGATTTTTACATGAGGAGTATTACCTATGGTTTCAAGTATGTTGTTGTAAGTCATGGTTTCATTTTTTTTATTTTAAATCCTAGTAAATTTATAGAATAAATTGGTTTTTACAAAACAGCAACAGTTAATTCTGTGGTAAAATGAAATTACATAAAAAAATCCGTTTTGTTATACACAAAACGGATTCTATATTTATCTCTAATCAACAAACTGTGATTATTTTGTTTTGTAATATTGATTAAAGTGATGTTAAATAGAGAGTTTTACATTGCTTATTCAAAACACATCATTATATTTGTGTATATAATAACACAACTAATTTATTGTTTGATACCAAATTTTCAATCTAACGGAGTTTTGCCTTCAGGTGTCCATTGGACCACAATGGAAGAAATTAAAGAAAAATTGTGCTTTTCAGATAAAAGGATTGAATTAGTTTTTGGTCTTGAACAGGCAATCGTAAGTTTAAAAAGAGCTGGTTGTGAAACTATATATTTAGATGGTAGTTTTTCAACTTCAAAAGAAAATCCTGGAGATATTGATGTTTGTTGGGAGTTAGGAAAAGTTGATTTAGATTTTCTACTTGCTATTGAACCAGTACTTTTCGATTTCAATTTTAAAAGGAAAGCTCAGAAAGATAAATTTGGATGTGAGTTTTTTGTAATGGATTTTATTGCAGCTCCACCAGATATAACATTTATAGAGTTTTTCCAGCAAGATAGGGACGGTAATCCAAAAGGTATAATTGGACTAAAAATTTGAGTTATGATAAAAAACGAAAAACAATACGGTGTCACAAAAAACAATTTGAAAAAATTTCAAGATGCAATAAGAGTGATTTCTGAATCTAGTAGTTCTAAGAATCCATTATTATTAAAACTTCAAATTGATTCTATTCAAAGTCAAATTGATGTTTTTGAGAAAGAAATTGAAATGTATGAAGGATTAAAAAAAGGAGAAATTGCAAATGTCTCCAGAGGTTTTGAAGATTTAAGTTGTGGTATTATAGAAAGTAGAATTGCTAAAGGTTATAATCAAAAGCAATTTGCAGAATTACTTAAAACAAGTGAGCAGCAAGTTCAGAAGTATGAATCTGAAAATTATTCCAATATTAGCTTAAAGCGTTTACAAGAAATAGTGGCTGTTCTTGACGTAGATGTGGATGCAACATTTAAATTTCATAAAAAAAGACGTTTTGCAGCATCAGACTTTTTAGCACCTCAAGGAATTAATACCATAGAAATTCGAAATAGAATAAGAAGCAGAGGCACAACTGTATCAATGTGCAGATAAGAAATGAAAACGATAACTTTTTATTCATATAAAGGTGGAGTTGGTAGATCGCTAACATTGTCAAACATTGCAATGCGATTGGCTGATTTAGGGAAAAAGGTATGTATTATTGATTTTGATTTAGAAGCTCCAGGTTTGCATCTTAAATTCAATAAACACATAAATCAATCAGAAATAAATAAAGGAATTGTGGAATATATTTCTGATTTTCAGAATAAAGATTATGTTCCAAAAACTATTAATGAATATGTGACTGATGTGAATTATTTAGGAACTCTAAATGGTTCTATAAAGTTGATTCCGGCAGGAGATATTTATAGTAACGAGTATTGGAAAAATTTATCTTCTATTAATTGGAAAGATTTATTTTATTCTGAGGAAAATAATGGTGTTAACCTATTGTTACATCTTAAAGAATTAATAAAAATTGATTTAAATCCGGATTTTATTCTGATAGATTCAAGAACTGGAATTACTGATATTTCAGGAATTGCTATGACCCTGTTAGCAGATAGTGTTGTTACTTTGGCCGCTAATAATGATGAAAATATATCTGGGACAGCAAGAATAATCAAAAGTTTAATGAATAATGAAAACAATTTGTTAGGTAGTTTGCCTAAAATTCATTTTGTTTTAACAAGAATTCCTTATTGTCCAAATCCCGATGATAAGCATAAAGAAATTAGAATTATAAAGAATGCTTTAGCAAAAATAAATCAAGATGATAAGTTAATAGACAAAGTGTTTGTTATTCATTCCGATAGAGATTTAGAAGAGGAAGAAAGATTTAAAATTAATAATATTTCTAAAAAGGATCTTGTTTTAAGTCAAGTAGTTCCTATCGAAGAGGATTACTTAACTTTATTTGAAGAGCTTACTAAAGATGATTTAACGGATGAAGAATTACGGAGATTTAATGATTTAAGAGAATCAGAATTATTAATTGAAGAAGCCAGAAGTATAAACGACAACGCTATAAAAATTAATAAACTAAAAAAAGCAATTGAGCTAAATTTGAATTCTCATGAAGCAATGGGGTTGCTAGCCGAAACGTTTATTGAATTGAATAATTTGGAAGAGGCACTTTGGTATGCTAGACAAGCATCTGAAATTGATGATAATGATTGGTATTATAAATATCATATAGCTTATTGCCTTGATTTGTTAAATCAAAGAGATGAAGCAAAAAAAATACTTGAAAATATTTTAGAAATTGATGATGAAAATGCTGATGCATTGTCATTTTTAGGACTAATTTACAATCGAAGATTAGAATACGATATAGCTTTAAGTTATCAATTGAAAGTAATTAAATATTTTCCTGACTATGATAATGGATATAATGCTGTTGGAAATACCTATAGATTATTGAAGAACTATGACAAAGCATTTGATTATATTTATAAATGTTTGGAATTAAATCCCAAAAATTATTATGCTTCAGGGACTTTGGCTGAAATTTATGCTGAATTGGGTAATGAAAACGAATTTTATAAAAATCTTCAATTATCTTTTATTTTTGGAATGAATTCTGAAAATTTTGATAGAATAGTTCATGAAGAAGAAGTTTATAAAAAGTATTTTAAAGAAGAACGTTTTTTAAATTTATTGAAAACATATAGAATAAAAGTAAATCTTCAGGATTAGCATAAAAAAACCGATTTGAATTTTTTCAAATCGGTTTTTAACTTTTAAAGTAAAACTTACAAGTGAATTACTTCTCCATAAGCATCAGCTACGGCTTCCATAACCGCTTCACTCATAGTTGGGTGAGGATGGATCGCTTTTAAGATTTCGTGACCAGTAGTTTCTAATTTACGAGCTACAACTGCTTCAGCAATCATATCCGTAACACCAGCTCCAATCATGTGACATCCTAACCATTCGCCGTATTTAGCATCAAAAATTACTTTTACAAAACCATCAGCAGCTCCAGAAGCTTTTGCTTTTCCAGAAGCAGAGAATGGGAATTTACCAATTTTCAATTCATATCCTTTTTCTTTGGCTTGT
>CAUPCW010000057.1:0-20801 GCA_963509895.1 uncultured Flavobacterium sp. | reverse complement strand
TTGATATTATTTTGTAAATTAGGACTAAATTTAAATAACAAAAAATAGAAAACATGAAAAACAATTTTTGGATTTACATGATTATTTCATGTTTGGGTTTAACAAGCTGCAAAAAAGAGGAAAACAATTCAAAAGCAATTGAGCAACCACCTTTACAAGTAACCTGTTACCAAGCAGTGTATGAAAAAGACACAGTTTCGTTAAAACTTAACACCTTAAAAGATGGAACCATCACTGGCAATTTGGTGATGAAAGAATTTGATGCTCCCATTAAAAATGGAGAAATCATTGGGAAGTTTAGTGGAGACACCTTACTGGTTGATTACAGTTATGTTGAAGGTGTAACTGACAAAACAATCTTTAAAAACCCATTGGCTCTACTCAAAAAAGGAAAGGAACTAATCCTCGGTAATGGCAAAATAGAAACGTATTTAGGGAAAACCTATTTTGTTAAAGGTCAACCTATCGATTATGAAAACGTCAAATACAAATTCTCTGAAACGGATTGTAAAGAATAATTAGCACAAAAAGGAGATAATTTCTCCTTTTTTTATTGGTAAAAAACATCATAGGCAAATCGGACTAACGTGCCAATGACTACCACCAGAAAAAAGATTCGGATAAAACTATTGCCTTTGTTGATAGCCAATTTGGCACCCAGCCATCCACCAAGCGCATTGCTAGCCGCCATAGGAATCGCAATGGCCCAAATGATTTTGCCTTTGAGCATAAACAAGCAAATTGAACCAAAATTGGTCGCCAGGTTGACCATTTTTGCATTCGCAGAAGCGTGTAAAAAATCGAAACCCATAATAGCAATAAACGCCACAACCAAGAAACTTCCGGTGCCCGGACCAATAAATCCGTCATACAGACCCACTACAAAACTGATGGCAACAGCATTGAAAAGTTGGCGTTTATTAGAAATATTCTTTTCTATTTGCTGTCCGAAATTTTTCTTAGCATAAGTATAAATTACCAAAAACGACAGCACGACCAACAAAAGCGGTTTCATAAAATCATTGCTCACATACGTCAGCAAAGTAGAACCCAAAAACGCGGACGGAAATGCCAAAAGCATCATGATTCCGAGTAATTTCCAGTTTAAATCCACTTTCTTCAAGTACTGAAAAGCTGCAAAAGAAGTACCACTAAAGGCGGGTACTTTTAAGGTTCCAATTACGGTTGCTACTGGAAGACTGGGCAGCAAAATGAGTCCAACGGGTGTTTGTATGAGTCCACCACCTCCTACTATAGCATCTATAAATCCCGCAGCAAAAGCGGCTAAACAAAGCAAAAGTAAGATGGTAACGTCCATTGTGCGGTGGTTATTTATTGGTTGCGGCAAAAATAGGGGTATCGAATGATTTTGACTATCAATTGAGGAATAAAATTTAAATTTTAACCGTTAGATATAAACATATAAGTCATAACAGTTTTTTAAATTGACTATTTATTTTGAACCATATAAGACAAATAAGGACATAGAAGTAGCTATCTGTGGAATTTGCGTCTACTACTTAACCGCAAAGGTCGAAAGGGTTTACGCAGAGGACGCTAAGAGAATTATAAAGCTTTGGGTTGCTTGGTGTCTTCTTTGTGTTTCTTTGTGTTATAAAAAATTAACCACGAAGAGCACTAAGATTTACACTAAGTCCACAATGGCAACTATATAACTTTGTGTCACTTAGTGCCTTCTTTGTGTTTCTTTGTGGTAAAAAAACTGAACCGCAAAGTTTAAACAATTAACCAATAATTCAGCTAAGCAACTAAACAATTCTAATCCAAAAAAGTTTATTTTTGTGCCCCAAACCCAATTATACTTATGGACGCAACAAGAATTATTGAACTAGCTAGTTACACTTTACCCTCACTAATTACTGGAGTGGTGGCCTATCAATTTTTTAATTTACACACAAAAGATGAGGCAGGACGTCGTCGTTTTTTATTGCATAGAGAAGCTCAAAAAACGGCTTTGCCCTTACGTTTACAGGCGTATGAGCGTATGACTTTGTTTTTGGAACGCATCAGTTTGAATCAGTTGTTGATTCGCATTGCTCCTATTTCGACTGAAAAGAGTGACTATGAACAATTGATTATCGCTCACATAGAACAAGAATTTGAACACAATTTAACCCAACAAGTGTATATGTCGGATAAATGCTGGAGTATCATTTTAACGGCTAAAAACGCCACTATTCAAATGATTCGAATGGCTGCCAAAAAAGAATCTATAGAAAACGCTAATCAAATGCGTGAGTTGATTTTGAATGATTTGCTAGAAAAACAATCGCCAAGTAACGCAGCTTTGGCGTTTATCAAGCAAGAAGTAAGTGATTTATGGTAATTACTTTCGGTTAACAACTGTGAGTAGTTGATTGTTGTAAAGATTCAATTACTCACAACTGTTACTTCTAAACTATTTCTCTACTAACAATCGGTTAAGTTGGGATTTTTCGTTCTCATTCAACTTAGGTAAAAGTTCTTCAAAAGCTGCTCTATACTTTGGGTCTTTTAATAATTTACGAATGTTGTCTCTTCCAAATTTAGAAAACTGCCATAAATGATGCGTGGTGGCATTGACTAAATTATGCAATACTTCAGGGTTGATAATCTGAAAGCCTATCAAACTCTCCAACGCATTCTGACGTGTACTCGCTTCAAAATCTAGTGAAGAATACTGAATTAATTCTTTGGCCAAAGCGGCAGCATCTGCATTGTAAATGGGCGTATTCAAAGCCAAAGCTAACCACAAAATTCTCAAGTTATAATCGTTAAAACCTATCCAATTTTTGGTTTGGTCCAAATAACGAATTCGGTCATTCTCTAAACTATTCCACAATTGAAACAAGGCTATTTCTTGCGTTTGATAAGAAGCATCGGTTAGCAAGGTTTCATAATCGGCTTTGAAAGCTTCTGGAACTTTAGGAAATAGGTTTGCTATTTTTTGTCGGATAGACCAATTTTTAGTCGCCATAGCCACAGCTAACAACTCTTTTATATCCTCATAGGACTCTTTTCGAAGCTGAAAAATTACACTTTCTTTGACCGTATAATAGACATCCGATTGCAAAACTTTCATCAAAAAATCTTTCTTTTCTGCCAAAGGAGTGTTGCGCAATTGGTCTAGTTCTAGCTGGACTTTTATTGCTGCATTTTTTTTAAGTAAATCATTAGCTTCTAATGTATTGAACTTATAATCCTCAAGCCATACTTTAGAAAATAATTTGGAGTCAAAAATGGCAACTTTTTCAATTTCCACAAAAAAATCATTGCTATTTACCGTTTGAAAAGCGTGCTTTTTGAGGTAGTTTTTTATTGCTTTTTTGAAAGCCTTATCTCCTATTTTCTGATGCAAAACAAATAAAGCCCAAGCCCCTTTTTCGTAGAAAGTCAAAGAACTCGCTTTTGCATTCAACACCGGAATAGTATCTGTTCGAGAGGCGAATTTGAGTTGCTGTGCTTTTTCGTATAAATAACTATAAAAATAATCGTCACTGTACAATTCCCTCTCAGCCAACAGCGCATAATAAGTCGCAAAACCTTCTTGTAACCAATGATGTTTGCCACTCTCAGCAGTTACCAAATCACCAAACCACTGATGCGCCAATTCGTGCGCATTGACATTGGTATATTTTCGGTCGTTAAACCCAACAGCATCCACCACATAACGACTAGAAAAAGTAGTTGCCGAAGTATTCTCCATTCCTGCGTATAAAAAATCTCTAACAGGCACCTGCTTGTAATTCTCCCAAGGGTATTTCACACCGATTTCTTTCTCCAAAAAATTAAAAATAGCCTCCGAATGGCGATACGTAGGTTCAAAAAACGCCGCATCTTTGGGTTCATAATACCATTCTAAAGGCACGCCAGAACTGGATTGTTCCGTTTTTTTATCAAATTTACCAATAGCCATCATCAACAAGTACGAACTTATAGGCTTTTGCATTCTATAGCGCCAGTAAGTGTTATTGTCATTCGTTATTTTCTCTTTCAAGGTTCCATTGGCAATGACTTGATAGTTTTTGTCAAATACAATCTCCAAATTAAAAACCACTTTTTCATTCACATCATCAAAACTCGGAAACCAATGACTGGTATATTTCCCTTGTCCTTGCGTCCAAATTTGTAAATTGGCATTTGCTTCAGAACCTATAAAATACAAGGTTTGCTTAGGTTTGGCTTCATAAGAAAACTGCACCCATTTTTTGCCTTTTTTAAACGGATGAATCAACAAGAGTTGTTTTCCATTGGTGGTAAAAGAAACTGGTTTGTCGTTCAATTTCACATTGGTAAACTGCATATTTTGCGCATCAATCTTAATCGTATCGATAGGTTGCAACACATCAAACAAGTAAGTAACAGTACCCGAAATCTTTTTGTCCTTTGGGTTGACAAACAATTGTCCCTTAGCTGTTTTAAAGTCAACCGATTGCGTTTGTTGGGCAAAAATAAATGAGGTTAAAAAAAGAAAAATATATTTCATCTAAGCAGATTTTCTATAGGATTTGAATTTCAAAGTTACAAACCTTTAGCCTATCCATCGTACAAAATGTGTAAGTTTGCAACCAAAACAAACCCCCAATTGAAAACAAAAGCTTTATTTAACTGGAGCAGCGGCAAAGACTCCGCTCTTGCTTTATACAAAACACTACAAAATCCCGAGTTCGAAATAGACTGTCTTTTGACGAGTGTCAACCAAAAATACCAACGCGTTTCTATGCACGGTCTTCGTGTTGAATTGCTGCAATCGCAAGCAGAAAGCATTGGGTTACCACTCGAAATCGTCGAAATTCCAGAAATGCCCACGATGGAAGTTTACGAAAATGCCTTAGCCACAACTTTGAAGCAACTTAAAACAAGAGGCATCACCCACTCAATTTTTGGCGATATTTTTCTCGAAGATTTACGCCAATACCGCGAGGACAAACTCGCCACGATGGACTTAAAAGGCGTGTTTCCGTTATGGAAAATACCGACAAAAGACCTGATTCAAGAATTTATCGATTTAGGCTTCAAAACCATCGTCGTTTGTGTCAACGAGCGCTATTTGGATAAGAGTTTTGTGGGACGCATCATAGACCAAGATTTCATCAACGATTTACCAGAAAACGTCGATGTTTGTGGCGAAAACGGCGAATTCCACACCTTTACTTTCGACGGTCCCTTGTTCAAACAGCCCATTGATTTTGAAATCGGGGAAGTTGTCTACCGAAAATACGAAAAACCAGCCACTACAGATACATCCGATACCGCCTGCGACACCAGCGCCTCAGATGCCTTCGATTACGGCTTTTGGTATTGCGATTTAATTCCTAAATAAACGGTGTATTAGGAGCGGGAAAAATGGGACTTTTTAGCCATCAAAGGTCCCGTGATCCGCTATATCTTTGCTTTTCTAAAGAAAAAAAGCAAAGGATGCCGCTACTCCCGGGGCTAAAAGGCTACATCCGTACTTTTTGGGCGAATAACCAAAGTTCGATTCTTTCTTTCAAAAATTCAATTGGAATGGGCTTTAGCCAAAAATCTATATTGGTTTCAGATAGAGTTTCTAAATCTTTGTAACAATTACGTGATGAGCAAAAACTCCATCAATTCTTTGCGTCTCTGCGGCTTTGCGAGCCAAATTTCACGCAAAGCCGCAAAGTTATTCTCAATATTCAGCCTCTTAGTATGAGATACTTTTATGTGGTAAAACAATTTTACCCAACGAGTTAATTGGTAAAAAAAAAGAGAACAATAAAGCAAAAGCTCTAGAGTTCTCTTTAAGGTGCCGTCATAATTGAAATTAACCAAAAAATCAAATTATAAACAATTTAAGCTGTAGCCCAAAGTAGTCATTGTGGTAACAATTGTATTTTACTACAAACTGCATCTCTTAGCTTAGATTGTCATAATTGGAAAAGGTTGCGTCAATTATTTTATTTTTTTTAAAATTTCATCTTTCTTCGAACAACTTAAGAAGCTGAGTCACTGTATTCCAGTTTCTTATCGTAGCAATAAGGTTTAATTTTTTTTCAATATATTTTTGGTCGAATCTCGTTTTCCCAGCGCCCACAGCGTATTTAATGTAAATTCTGTTAGCATCAATCTGCGCTTCATCGGGTTTCACTTGACTCATTTTTAAATCATTGATACTGTCACTTTTCAATTCCATCGAAACAAAAGCCACATACAATTTTTTCAAATCCACTTCTTTTTCCTTCAAAAAAGAGTTATTGGCAAAACAAGCCTCCAAATCCGATTTCCCTATCACCACCACAGGAACTTCAAGACCCAGCGTTTTAAATATTTCTTGCTTAATCATAAAACCTACCTTGGCAGGATTTTCCTCTTCACTATCTACAAAAACATTCCCCGACTGAATATAGGTTTGCACGTTCTTAAAACCAACGGCTTCAAGAGTTGCTTTCAAAACCTCCATTTTAATCATATTATGCCCTGAAACATTGATGCCACGGAGGAGTGCTAAGTGTGTTGTCATTATTTTTATTTAATTATGAAAAAAATTTAATTATTCTCCTAAAAGTTCTCTAAATTTTAATTCTATTTCTTTTTTTAACGGATGTATTATTTCTGGAATTTTCTTGTAAGCAAAGGCGGACTCTAACCTATCTTCTGTTTCTAATTTTTCACCCATCGATTTATAAATTTGCCTTTGGTCATAAGCATTAAATATTTCACCAGATTCCCTAAAAAAACTAAGTAATAAGATCTCAATTTCTTCATCGAAGTAAATCGAATTAAAGTTAAAATACTGCAAAAATTCATTATGAGCTTCACGATATTCCTTGCTAGCTTTTTGCTCATTTTGATCAAAATCTTCACCCTTTGCAGTAAACTTAAATGGTGAAATATGGTTTCCCAATAAATTTAAATTAGTGTTCAAGTATTTAAACGATTCTTGCAAAACTTCAAATCGCTTTTCGTGAAGCTTAGTAAACTTGAAATTTTCTTTAGATTTTAGATGATTAAGCTCTGTTTGAAATTGAGAAAGTTCTTTTGAATGTTCATTTTTGAGTTTTTCAATTTTTTCATCAAAGGAATTTTTAACACTACCTTTTACTCGTTCGTTTAAGTATAATGTTAATAATGTTGGTACTAAACCACTAACAAAAACAACTATAAGATTGCTATATTCTTCCAATACCAAATGTGTTGTCATTATTTTTTGAATTAAATTTTAACCTTCACCACTACTTTCTTCACTTTTGAAACCACACCAGATTTTACACAAGGACGGTGCAAATCTTCAGGGAAAAACAAGGTAAACATCCCTTCTTCTACTCGCAATAACGAAGTATTACCTTCATAAAAAGTATAATCCTTTTCTAAGTCTTCTTCCACCATTTTTTGGTTGGTCAAAGGCGCAAATCCCATCAACTCCACTCCACTGATGACGTATTGAATATCAATGTATTTATGGTGACCTTCAAGTACACATTCGGATTCGTCTTTGGTATCATATTCTTGCACAATCGCGAATATTTTATCCGAATCAATTTCGTGCTTTCCTGAGGCAATAGCCTTTAAATCGGTGGTAGTTATAAACTCAAAACCTTTGGCCAAACGTTTAGTCAATTGGCTGTATAATCGGTAATTCTCAATTTTATCAATAACCATATCTCTAGTATTTAGTTTCCAAAGATATTGTGAATTGAAGGAATTTCCTAAACAAACCCATTTCCAAATCTAGAAACAATCTAGTATCTTCGCTTTGCGAAAAAAAATCCTTGAATTAAGAATAAAAAATTCAAAGTAACTCATAACTGACAACTCATAACTCATAACTCATAACCGATAACTCATAACTCATAATTCATAACTCATAATTCATAACTCATAATTCATAACTCATAATTCATAATTCATAACTCATAATTCATAACTCATAATTCATAACTCATAATTCATAACTCATAATTCATAACTCATAATTCATAACTCATAATTCATAACTCATAATTCATAATTCATAACTCATAACCGATAACTCATAACCGATAACTCATAACCGATAACTCAAAAATGACGAATAACCTCCTAGAAACTCCCATTGAATACTTGAAAGGCGTTGGCCCCACTCGCGGGACATTGCTTCGCAAAGAATTGGGGATTCATAAATATGGAGATTTAGTCAATTTTTATCCCAATCGCTACATTGACCGTACCCGTTATTACAAAATCAATGAATTGCAAGGCACCACCGCCGAGGTGCAAATTGTTGGTAAAATCATCCATATCAAAACGGTGGAGTTTGGTAAAAATCAAAAACGTTTGGTAGCTACTTTCGTTGACGAAACGGGACAAATGGATTTGAATTGGTTCCAAGGACACAAATGGATTAAAGAGAGTTTAAAACTCAATGAAATGTGTGTTGTTTTTGGAAAATGTGCCCAATACGGCAGTCAGTTCAGTATAGCACATCCTGAGATTGAGTTACTCGCTGAGCACCAACAAAGCTTGCGTTCGGCTATGCAACCTGTGTATCCGTCTACCGAAATATTGGCCAACAGAGGAATTAGCAACAGAGTCATCAACAAAATGATGCAACAATTGTTTTTGGAAACACAAGCCTTGTTTACCGAGACTTTACCTCAATATCTGCTTGAAGAGTTGAAATTGATTCCAAAGAATGCTGCTTTATTCAACATTCATTTTCCCAAAAGCAGCGAAGCCTTAGCCAAAGCACAATTCCGTCTGAAGTTTGAAGAGTTATTCTACATTCAGTTGCAATTGATAACCAAAAATCTGATTCGCAAACACAAAATCAAAGGTCATCCCTTTTCAAAAGTGGGGGAATTATTCAACGATTTTTATCAAAATCACTTGCCTTTTGATTTGACGAATGCACAAAAAAGAGTAATCAAGGAAATCCGAACCGATATGGGAAGTAATGCCCAAATGAACCGTTTGTTGCAAGGAGATGTGGGTTCTGGCAAAACGATTGTGGCTTTTATGAGTATGCTTTTGGCTTTAGACAATGGTTTTCAGGCTTGTTTGATGGCTCCCACAGAGATTTTGGCCAATCAACATTTTATCGGACTTTCAGAATTTGCCAATACCTTAAATATTAATATCAAAATCCTAACAGGTTCTACAAAAACTGCAGCTCGAAAAATCATTCACGAAGAACTTGAAAATGGAAGTTTACAAATCTTAATCGGTACACACGCGCTATTGGAAGACAAAGTGCAGTTTCAAAATTTAGGCCTAGCCGTAATCGACGAGCAACATCGCTTTGGAGTAGAACAACGCTCAAAGTTGTGGATGAAAGGAAGCCTTCCTCAGTCCTTCCAAAGGAAGGAAGCTAATAGAATACTTAAAAAATATCAAACGGCACGACCATCAACCTATGCCTTATTAAAAGATTTAAAAAATAAAAACAAAGGACAAAGCACCCAAGCTGAAGCTATTTTATGGGAATATTTAAGAAATAAAAACTTAAGCCATAAGTTCAGAAGACAACATATAATTGATATGTTTATTGCTGATTTTATTTGTTTAGAAAAAAATCTAATCATTGAAGTAGATGGTGGATATCACAATGCTTCAGAACAAAAAGAAGCGGATGAACTAAGAACACAAATTCTAAATGAAATTGGATTTAAAGTGGTCCGTTTTACTAATGAAGAAATCATTGACAACATTGACCAAGTAATTCATAAAATAAACACCTTCTTGAAAAGCCTCCCTTCTGGGGAGGTTGGAGGGGCTCCTATTCCACCACACGTGTTAGTGATGACCGCTACACCTATTCCGAGAACTTTGGCGATGAGTTTGTATGGTGATTTGGATGTTTCGGTTATAGATGAATTGCCTCCTGGTCGAAAACCTATCCAAACTGTACATCGTTTTGACTCCAATCGATTGAAAGTTTGGAAATTTATACGTGATGAAATCGCTTTGGGACGCCAGATTTATATTGTGTATCCATTAATTCAGGAATCCGAAAAAATGGATTTTAAAGATTTGATGGATGGTTACGAGAGTATTTCACGAGATTTTCCCCTACCCGATTATTCGATTTCGATTTTACACGGTAAAATGAAACCAGCAGAAAAAGATGCCGAAATGAAACGCTTCGCCGAAGGAAAAACAAATATTATGGTAGCCACTACTGTAATTGAAGTGGGTGTCAATGTGCCGAATGCCAGCGTAATGATTATTGAAAGTGCCGAACGCTTTGGACTGTCGCAACTCCATCAATTACGTGGTCGTGTGGGACGTGGTGCTGACCAAAGTTATTGCATCTTGATGACTTCTTACAAACTGACTAGCGATAGTAAAATAAGAATGGAAACTATGGTCAATACGAACGATGGATTTGAAATCGCAGAAGTAGATTTGAAATTACGCGGACCAGGAGATATAATGGGAACCCAACAAAGTGGGGTTTTAAACCTTCAAATTGCGGATTTGGTCAAAGACAAAGACATATTGCTTTTGGCTAGAAATTACGCTTTCAAAGTACTAAATGATGATTCTTCTATGCAAAAACCACAAAACAACATCCTTAGATTGGTTTTTATGGAACTCACCAAGAAAAAAAATATTTGGAACTATATTAGTTAAATCTATTATTACATTCTCTTATTTTTTAAGAATTTATGATTTAAAACGAAACGATTCCGAGTTGTTTTATTAATTTGTATGTACAAATGTTAAATTATTTTTTCTTATTATCACTTTCTTACAAATGATTTACTTTTGTTTTTGAACTTTTTTTTCAAAATAAATTAAACTATTGATTATTTCTGATGTCTTATCTTCTTAATCAATAAAAAAGCAAGTTTAGAACTCAACTTATCTTACTTTAGAAGGTTAAAAACAAACTGCTTTCCATACCCAAAGCATTACCAAAAAATAAATAACCTTATGAAAATAAAAAACCTTGTTTACACGCTTTTAGTACTTATCATTGGAGGTTTTATAGCCTTCAGAGTAGTTTCAAATTCTAAAAAAGGAGGAGATTCAAAAGACAAAGGAGGAAAAGACAAACCGATGAACGTAAGTGGAATCGTTATTAAAACCCAAGTTTTTAAAAACAATCTATCCCTTTCAGGTTCTATCGAAGCCAATGAACAAGTTGAAATTAGAAGTGAAGTTTCGGGAATTGTAGAAGCCATTTCGTTTCAAGAAGGAAGTTTTGTAAATAAAGGTCAAGTATTATTTAAAGTAAACGATCTAGAATTAAAAGCCCAACTCATTCAAGCAACAACCAAAGAAGGTTTAGCCGCAGAAAATTCGAGAAGAGCTAAATTGCTTTTGCAAAAAGAAGCCATCAGCCAAGAAGAATATGATGTGGCAAGAGCCGAGCACAAATCAACACAAGCCCAAGTGCAATTGATTAGAGCGCAAATCGCAAAAACATCCGTAAGAGCTCCTTTTTCTGGTAAAATAGGATTGCGTTCCATTTCTCCAGGAACTTACATTACCCCTACTACTTTGGTGGCGAATTTGGTTAATATCGGGAAATTAAAAATTACCTTTTCAGTTCCAGAAAAATATGCTTCACAAATCAAGTTAAATACTAGCATCACTTTTACCGTTTCTGGTACTACTCAAAAATACCACGGTGTCGTTTACGCTATCGAACCTGAAATAACCACCGCTACTCGAACTTTACAAGTTAGAGCTATAGCCGATAATAAAGAAGGAAAGCTTTTTCCAGGAACTTTCGCTAATGTCGAATTACCATTAGATGTCATTAACGATGCAATTGTTGTCCCTACAGAAGCGATAGTTCCGATTCAAAATGGTAAAAAAGTATTCATTTCCGAAAAAGGAATGGCAAAAGAAGTAAAAGTAGAAGCTTCAACTAGAACAGATGCTTCCATCTTGATTCTTTCAGGATTAAAAGCTGGAGATACTTTGCTGACCACAGGCGTAATGGCGTTGAAAGATGAAACACCTGTAAAAGTTAAAATTAAGTAGTGTTTATAGTAATTAGTGATTAGTAATTAGTGATTAGTAATTAGTACCTAGTAATTAGTCATAAACAACTTAAGATTATAAAATAAGAACTAAGAACTGAGCACTGAGGACTAAGAAAGGCCTTTAAAAGAAATAAATAAAACAAATGAGTTTATCCACAATAAGCATAAAAAGACCCGTTCTAACGATAGTTTTAAATCTAACTATCATTCTGTTTGGAGTCATTGGCTACAGTTTTTTGGGTGTTAGAGAATTCCCTTCTATCGATCCTGCTCAAGTTTCGGTGAGAACGAATTATACTGGAGCGAATTCAGATATTATCGAATCTCAAATTACTGAACCTTTAGAAAAAGCTATAAACTCTATAGATGGGATTCGAAATGTTACTTCTTCGAGCATACAAGGAAGTAGTAACATTACTATTGAATTTGATTTGAACAAAGATTTAGAGGAAGCTGCAAATGATGTTCGTGATAAAGTATCACAAGCCGTTCGAAGCTTACCTCAAGATATTGATGCTCCGCCTGTAGTTTCTAAAGCTGATGCCAATGGGGAATCCATTATTTCTATGACGGTACAAAGTGATTCTAGAAATGAATTAGAACTGAGTGATTATGCAGAAAATGTAATTGCACAACGTCTAGAAACCATTCCTGGTGTAAGTGGCGTTCAAATTTGGGGACAAAAAAGATACGCTATGCGTTTGTGGATTGATCCCGTAAAATTAGCGGCTTATGGTTGTACTGTTGCAGAAGTTCGTACCGCTCTTAACAAACAAAACGTAGAATTGCCTTCAGGAAAATTAACAGGAAGCAATACTGATTTGACCGTAAAAACAGTAGGAAACCTAACTAAACCTGAAGAGTTTAACAACATCATCATTCGTAGTGAGGGCGATAGAATTGTCCGTTTTAGCGATATTGGAAATGCTGAACTAGGCGCTGAAAATCTAGAAACAAGAATGAGTCAATCAGGGCTTCCGTTATTGGGTGTGGCTATTGTTCCGCTTCCTGGGGCTAATTATTTAGATATCTCCAAAGAGTTTTATAAAGTCTACAATTCTTTGCAAAAAGATTTACCAAAGGACATCAAATTAAACATTGCAATTGACAGTACGATTTTTGTAAAACAATCTGTGGTTGAAGTAGCTGAAACCCTTGGTATTTCTATCATTCTAGTAATTTTAATCATTTATTTGTTTTTTAGAGATTGGGCCATTGCCTTCCGTCCGTTGATTGATATTCCCGTTTCCTTAATTGCAACATTCTTTATTATGTGGCTTTTTGGATTTTCGATTAATGTATTGACCTTGTTGGCAATTGTTTTAGCCACAGGATTGGTAGTTGATGATGGAATTGTAGTAACCGAGAATATTTTCAAAAAGGTGGAAGAAGGAATGTCACCCATCGAAGCAGCAATAAAAGGATCGAATGAAATCTTTTTTGCGGTAATTTCAATTTCGATTACGTTGGCCGCAGTATTTCTTCCTGTAATATTTTTGGAAGGCTTCGTAGGTCGATTGTTTAGGGAATTTGGAGTGGTCATTGGTGCAGCAGTACTAATTTCAGCTTTTGTTTCTTTGACATTGACTCCAATGCTAAATGCCTATTTAATGAAAGGTGGCGTTCAAAAGAAATCAAAATTCTATTTGATGACAGAACCTTATTTTGAGAAATTAAATAGCAACTATGCAGAATCATTGAGCCGTTTTATGAAAAAGAAATGGTTGAGTTTCCCAATTCTAATTGCTTGTTTTGGATTGATATACCTTTTCTTTTCGCTTTTGAAAAAAGAAACGGCTCCTTATGATGACAGAAGTGCCATTGTAATGTCAATGACTACCCCGGAAGGTGCTTCTTACGAATATACGGATCGTTTTATGCAAGAAATCTCTAAAATTGTAGACGATTCAATTCCAGAGAAAAATGTATCGCTTATCATAACATCACCTGGTTTTGGAGCCTCTACGGTAAATAGCGGGCGTGTTCGTATTGCCTTAAAAGCACCAGAAGAAAGAAAGCGTTCTCAAAAGGAAATTGCAGAACAATTAACCAAAATCACCAAACAATTTCCTGAAGCAAAAACTGCGGTAATTGAGCAACCTACAATCGCTGTAAATCGACGTGGAGGATTGCCTATTCAATACATTATTCAGGCGCCAAACTTTAAAAAATTAGAAGAGAAAATTCCATTGTTTATGGAAGAAGCCGCTAAAGATTCCACTTTTGCGATTACGGATGTGAACCTGAAATTCAACAAACCTGAAGTCACCGTTACCATCGATAGAGAAAAAGCAGAAAGCTTAGGAATTTCGGTTTTGGATATTGCACAAACCTTGCAACTTTCGTTGAGCGGACAACGTTTTGGTTACTTTATGCAAAACGGAAAACAATACCAAATCATTGGACAATTCAACCAAGAAGACCGTACAAAACCACTTGATATTGCTTCTATGTTTGTCAAAAACAACAAAGGAGAACTGATTCAGATGGACAATGTAGTGACGATTCAAGAACAAAGTAATCCACCGCAATTGTATCACAACAACCGTTATATGTCGGCCACTGTTTCGGCGGGATTAGCGCCAGGCAAAAGTTTGGGCGAAGGAATTGAAGCGATGAATAGAATCAAAGCCAAAGTTTTGGACGATACGTTTACGACTGACTTAGGTGGAGAATCTCGAGATTTTGTAGAAAGTAGTTCGAATACTTCTTTTGCTTTTGGATTAGCTTTAGTCTTGATCTTTTTGATTTTGGCAGCGCAGTTTGAAAGTTTTATCGATCCATTTATTATCATTTTGACAGTTCCGATGGCGGTAGCTGGAGCTTTGTTTTCGTTGTGGTTGTTCAATCAGACTTGGAATATTTTCAGTCAGATTGGAACCGTAATGTTGATTGGCTTAGTGACCAAAAATGGTATTTTGATTGTAGAATTTGCGAATCAATTACGTGAACAAGGCAAATCAAAATTTGAAGCGATTATGGAAGCTTCTGAAGCGCGTTTGCGTCCTATTTTGATGACGAGTTTGGCGATTTCGTTAGGAGCTTTGCCAATCGCATTGTCACTTGGAGCAGCTTCTACTAGTAGAATTGGTATGGGAGTTGTAATTGTGGGAGGTACCATATTTTCGCTGGTGTTGACTTTATTTGTAATTCCAGCGTTGTATTTGATGTGGTCTAAAGCCAGAAAACATTATCCTGAATTTGACCATATTGCAGAATACGAAGCCGAATCGAAATAATTTTGGCTACGTTTTATGAAAATGAAAGGTGTAGTCTAGCCCCGATGGGAGCGGCATCCTTTTTTTATTTTTCTTTTCAAAAATAAAAAAAGATATAGCGGATAGCGGGAGGAGTCGTGTTTTGAAAATAAATGTGGTGCTCCTCAAATAGAAAATTAGAATTTAATTGGTAGTTGAAAATAAGAAATGAAAAAAAATATAATTGCTTTTTTGTTATTGCTTGGTAGTGTTTTAGGAAATGCTCAAGAAGTATTGACTATAAAAGACGCGGTGGCAATAGCCTTGGAGAATAACTTCGAAATAAAAATTGCGAGCAATAACCTGAACATAGACAAAGTCAATATGTCTGAGGGAAATGCTGGGATGTTGCCTACGATAACGGGTTCGGTGCTCGACAATAATAGGGTTCAAAACAGTTCTCAAACCTTGCAAACGGGTCAGGTAAATTCTTTGAAAAATGCCAAAAATAACAGTTTGAATTATGGTGTGAGTTTGGATTGGACCATTTTTGATGGTCTGAGAATGTTTGCGAGATACGATCAATTGAAGGAATTGCAAAAGTTAGGAGAGACAAGATTAAAGCAAACGATTTTACTAAAAATTGCCGAAGTAAATGCAACGTATTTTGATTTGGTACAACAACAACAGCAATTGATTGCCATTGATAGTACCTTACTGATTTCATCGCAGCGATTACAATTGGCTGAAAACCGATTCAAAATTGGGAAAGCATCAAAATTAGAGGTTTTGAATGCTCAGGTAGATTTAAATACCGATAAAGTAACCTTATTGCGACAAAAAGAATTGTATGCCAATACCAAAATTAAATTGAATCAAATTTTGGCTAGAGATGTCAAGAAAGAATTTACGGTTTTGAATGACATCAAAGTGGATAATTCTTTGGTTTTAACTCAATTAATTGAACTTGCCAAACAACAAAATCCGCAATTGCAAACCCAAATTATTGCCAAAAATGTTTCGGAATTGCAACTAAAACAAGTCAAAGCCGCTAGATATCCTGTAGTAAGTTTGAATACAGGTTACAATTTTCAAAATACCGAATCAAGTTTGGGATTTACCACAGAATCTTCTGCAAGAGGATTCAATTATGGTTTTTCAGCAACCTTAAATATATTTGATGGTTTTGCTCAAAATAGAAATGAAAAAATAGCCAAGTTTGAATTAGAAAATACAAAACTAGCCATCGAGCAGCAATCTCAAGTATTGGAATCGCAATTGTCTACTTTTTATCAAACGTATTTGACCAATTTAGAATTGATTAATTTGGAGCAAAATAACGAGGCGATTGCCAAACAAAATCTTGCCATTACAATTGATAAGCTAAAAATTGGTACCATAACTACCATCGAATTTAGAGCCGCTCAATTGAATTATGTAAATGCAAGAGTTAGAAATAGCAATGCACAATATCAAGCGAAATTATCTGAAATTGCGCTAAAAGAATTAGCAGGAAACATTTCGTATTAATTTATCATTCCACCACAATGACCTCCTATAACCCAAAAGATTGGATTCAATTTATATTCTATTTTAGCAAAGGCGATACTTTTAGAAAATTAGTTCCTATCATGATTTTGATTGGTGCTTATTCGGCAGCTATAGGATATTTAGAAATTGAGTATTGGCATTTACCTGACGATAGTCATGTGAAAAACATTTCGATGATGCATGGAATGCTAGGATTCGTAATTTCGTTATTACTAGCTTACAGAACCAATACAGCTTATGACCGCTGGTGGGAAGGACGTAAAATGTGGGGCGGTTTAGTTAATAATAGTAGAAACCTAGCTATTAAATTATCTGCTATTTTGCTAGACGAGAAGGATAAAGTGTTTTTTAGAAAAATGATTCCTGGTTATGCTTCTATTCTACAAAAACATCTCAACGACGAAGAAACCGCACAACAACTGTTTGATGATGTTGATTTAGAAATTGACCATCACAGACATCGTCCTAATCAAATAGCACAGATGCTGTTTCAAAAAATCAATGAATTGTACACTTCCAAAAAAATAACTGGTGATCAACTCATTATTCTAAATAACGAAATTCAATCATTTACAGACATCTGTGGCGCTTGCGAACGCATAAAAAACACGCCTATCCCCTATTCTTACAGTGCATTTATCAAGAAATTCATTTTTATCTATGTACTTACTTTGCCTTTTGGCTATGTATTTAGCTTAGGATATTATGTAGTTCCCGTTGTTGTTTTTATTTTTTATGTCTTAGCTAGTTTAGAATTGATTGCAGAAGAAATTGAGGATCCTTTTGGTTCTGACGCCAATGATTTACCAACAGCAAAGATTGCTTCCAACATTAAAAAGCATATTGAGGAATTGTTGTAGCAATAATTTATACTTCCAACCTTTCCAAAAAACAAAAAAAATGTTTCTCACTCCAAACAGCAATCCTTATATTTGCATTCTTATTAAAAATGACAAATGAAAATATCATATAACTGGTTAAAACAATTCATTAAGATTGATTGGAATTCTGAAGAAACAGCAGCATTACTAACAGATTTAGGCCTTGAAGTAGAAACAGTAGACAAATATCAATCTATAAAAGGAGGTTTAGAAGGCATTGTAGTGGGACATGTGCTCACTTGCGTACCACACCCAGATGCAGATCGATTAAAAGTTACCACTGTTGATTTAGGTAATGGTATTCCCGTTCAAATTGTTTGTGGAGCAAGTAATGTGGGCGCTGGACAAAAAGTGCCAGTTGCAACTATCGGAACCATATTATATGATAAAGAAGGTAATCCGTTTACTATCAAAAAAGGAAAAATACGTGGGCAAGAAAGCCATGGTATGATTTGCGCTGAAGATGAATTAGGTCTTGGTGAAAGTCATGATGGAATAATGGTATTGGACGAAAACTTAGTAGTAGGAACTAAGGCTGCTTCAGTTTTTAACATAGAAAATGATGAAGTTTTTGAAATAGGCTTAACACCTAACCGTGCTGATGCTATGAGTCATCTTGGAACCGCAAGAGACCTAAGAGCAGGAATGTTACAAAGCGGTGTTAACGTAGAATTAATTACACCATCTGTAAGTAATTTTAGAGTAGATAAAAGAACTTTAAAAATAGACGTTGATGTAAAAGAGAGCAAATTAGTACCAAGATATTGTGGCGTTACTATTTCTGGAATTACCGTAAAAACCTCTCCAGAATGGCTTCAAAATCGCTTAAAAGCTATAGGAATCAATCCAAAAAACAACATTGTTGACGTAACAAATTATGTTTTACATGATTTAGGACAACCACTTCACGCTTTTGACGCTAGCAAAATAAACGGAAAAATACAGGTAAAAACGTTGCCTACAGGAACAAAATTCACAACTCTTGATGATATTGAAAGAACTTTACATGAGGAAGATGTAATGATTTGTGATGACAAAGGACCAATGTGTATCGCAGGTGTTTTTGGAGGAAAAAATTCTGGTGTATCCGAAAACACAACAGCAATTTTCCTTGAAAGTGCCTACTTTAATCCAGTAAGCGTTCGAAAAACAGCCAAAAGACATCAATTAAACACTGATGCATCATTCCGTTTTGAGCGCGGTATAGATCCTACTATAACTGAATATGCATTAAAAAGAGCGGCACTTTTAATTCAAGAAGTGGCAGGTGGAGAAATTACATCTGATATTGTGGATGTATATCCAAAGAAAATAGAAGACTTTACCGTTTTCTTAAACTTTAGCAAAGTGGCTAAAATTATTGGTCAAGAATTACCAAAAGATACCATCAAGCAAATTTTAGCTTCATTAGAAATAAAAGTAAATAGTGTTTCTGACGCTGGTTTAGGACTAACTATTCCTTCCTATCGTGTTGATGTTCAAAGAGAAATAGATGTAATCGAAGAAATACTTCGCGTTTACGGATACAATAATATTAGTTTATCCAAAAAAATTAATGCATCTGTAGCTAATTCACCAAGAACAGAAGATTATAAAGTTCAAAATACCATTGCTGCACAATTGAATGCACAAGGCTTCCATGAAATGATGGCCAACTCTTTGACTACTGCTGCTTATGCAGAACTTTCAACAGTACTGAAAGAAGAACACAATGTGACCATGCTAAATCCATTAAGTAGTGATCTAGCAACAATGCGACAATCCTTGTTGTTTTCAGGATTAGAAGCGTTGGCTTACAACATCAACAGGAAAAATGCGGATTTAAAACTATTTGAATTCGGAAAATCATACCATAACTACCCTTCTGGTTACGAGGAAATTAAACATCTAACTTTGTTCCAGACAGGTAATAGCAAGAAAGAAAGTTGGACACAAGTATCACATCCATCGAGTTTTTTCTTATTTAAAGGTTTTGTTACTGCTGCTTTAGAAAAATTAGGAATTCAAAAAACCAATTGTATTCCCGTAACTTCTGATGTTTTTTCAGAAGGAATTGCTTTCGGATTAGGACAAGAAGCTTTAGTTGAATTCGGTGTAGTTAAAAAATCAATTTTGAAACATTTTGGAATTAAACAAGAGGTTTTTTATGCAGATTTCAATTGGACAGTTGTTTTGAAATTAGTGTCAAGTAAAATTAAATTTACAGATATTCCAAAATATCCAGAAGTGCGTAGAGATTTAGCTTTGTTATTAGACAATGAAGTCACTTACGATGCTATTTATAAAATTGCAAGACAAACTGAAAAAACATTGCTAAAAGAAATCAACTTGTTTGATGTCTATGCTGGATCAAATTTACCTGAAGGTAAAAAATCATACGCGCTAAGTTTCACCATCCAAGATAGTAGTAAAACTCTAGAAGACAACCAAATAGATAAAATCATCTCAAAATTGCAAAAGAATTTTGAAACCGAACTTGGAGCAATTTTGAGATAATTCATTTTTATTTAGTTCCTAATCATTATAGGTTTTACTCAAAATAAAAAAGTAGTCAGGGATAGTGAGGGCACAAAAAAAGTTCCTTGAATAAAAAATGAAAATAATTAAAAAAGAGCGAAACCATTGTGTTTTCGCTCTTTTTTTGTTATTTTATATTTCTGTAATCAAAGAACATTTTTTTTTTTTTTTTTTGATAGTCTTATATTATAAGAAGAATTAAAAAAGAAAGAAAGGTTGACAAACCTTCTTTTGAAAATCTAGACATAAAAGTTTTGCCTAAATTCAGTATTTGAACTGGTAATGAAACTGAATTATTCAATAAAAGCTACAGCTCACGGACTATTTTTGAAGAAAACATCTAAGAGTACATTTTACCAAAACTACAACACTAAAAAAAAAATTCATTCAATAGACTCCGCAAAAGACTTCGCAAACAAATATAAAATACTGAAGTAATTTAGTTGTAGATGATTTCCAATGCGCTATTTCGATTAAACATTAAAAGAATAAATAAGTCATAGAACAATATTATAAATTTTAGCATAGAAATTTTGGATTGATCGGTAGATTAACTACTATTTTGTGCATGATCCAATTGATCCTTTATTCTAAATTTTAGAATAAAGTTATAAATACAAAACCCCCTTCATCAAATGATGAAGGGGGTTTTTAAAGAAAGGCGGCGACATACTCTCCCACAAATTGCAGTACCATCTGCGCAGGCGGGCTTAACT
>CAUPCW010000056.1:0-21031 GCA_963509895.1 uncultured Flavobacterium sp. | reverse complement strand
GTTTTGATTTTTCTTTCAAAAAGCTAGAATCAGAATGAAATAGTATTATTTTGTACCCACAATTGATTTGATATGAAAAAACTATTGGTAATTGGTTTTGTTTGGCCAGAGCCCAATTCTTCGGCTGCGGGAAGTAGAATGATGCAACTTATTGGCTTGTTTCAAAAGCAAGGATATGAAGTAACTTTTGCCAGTGCAGCTCAAGATAGTGTTTTTATGATTGATTTATCAAAGTTTGGTATTCATAAAGTCGCTATAAAGCTAAATGATACTAGTTTTGATGAGTTTGTTAAAGCAATGCAACCCAATGTGGTTTTGTTTGATCGATTTATGATTGAAGAACAGTTTGGGTGGCGAGTAATTGAAAATTGTCCTGATGCAGTTAGAATTTTGGATACAGAAGATTTACATTGTTTGCGAATTTCCAGACAAAAAGCGTTTAAGCAAAATCGACCATTTTCCATAAATGATTTGCTAGCTGAAGATATTGCAAAGCGTGAGATTGCTAGTATTTTGAGATGTGATTTGACTTTAATGATATCCGAATTTGAGATGGATCTTCTTAAGACTGTTTTTAAAATCGATTCCTCGTTATTGCTTTATTTACCCATTCTTTTGGACGGATTCGAAGCTTCTTTTGAGAAAAAATTACCTTCTTTTGAAGAACGAGAAGGTTTTGTTTTTATTGGAAACTTTCTTCATGAGCCTAATTGGAATGCCGTTCAATATTTGAAAGAGACGATTTGGCCTAAAATTCTTCAAAAATTACCGAATGCTACTTTAAAAATCTATGGAGCGTATCCTTCTCAAAAAGTACTGCAACTTCATCAGCCAAAAACTAATTTTTTTATTATGGGTCGCGCTGAAGATGCTCAAGAAGTAGTGCAACAATCAAGAGTTGTTTTGGCTCCTTTGCGTTTTGGAGCGGGTATAAAAGGAAAATTATTGGAAGCAATGCAAACGGGTACGCCTAGCGTAACCACTACTATTGGTGCAGAATCTATGCAGGGGGATTTGCCTTGGAATGGCTATGTTAGTGATGCTGTTGAAGATTTTGTGGACGCAGCAGTGCAATTGTATATTGATAAATCCAGTTGGCTTACATCACAACAAAATGGGTTTTCTATTTTGAATAAAAGATATCTAAAGGATCTTTTTGAAGGTATTTTTGTAGAACGATTACAGCATTTGTTACCCAACATTGCCGAACATCGACGGAATAATTTTTATGGTTCTCTTTTACAACATCATACGCTCGCCAGTACAAAATATATGTCCAAGTGGATTGAAGCCAAGAATAAGTAAAAAAAATCCCGTTTTGAAAGTTCAAAACGGGATTTCTATAGTAAAGAAAACTTTGTTATGCTAGCATAGTTACTGGGTTTTCTATGTATTGTTTTAATGTTTGTAAAAACTGAGCACCTGTCGCGCCATCAATAGTTCTATGGTCACATGCTAAAGATAACATCATCGTGTTACCTATAACAATTTGTCCATTTTTCACTACAGGTTTTTCAACAATCGCTCCTACAGAAAGTATAGCTGAATTTGGTTGATTGATGATAGAGTTGAATTCAGTAATACCAAACATACCTAAATTAGAAATGGTAAAAGTGCTTCCTTCCATTTCAGTAGGTAGTAATTTTTTGTTTTTTGCTCTTCCTGCTAAATCTCTTACACTTGCACCAATTTGAGATAAACTCATGCCGTCAGTAAAAGGTAATACAGGAACAACTAAACCATCTTCAACAGCTACTGCTACACCAATATTTACGTGATAGTTGATAGTGATGGCATCCTCTTTCCACTGTGAATTGATTTTTGGGTGTTTCTTTAATGCCAAAGCACTTGCTTTGATTACCATATCGTTGAAAGAAACTTTTGTATCCGGTACAGTATTTATTACAGCTCTTGATTTCATCGCTTCGTCCATACTTACTTCAATTACTAAATTGTAATGAGGTGCTGTGAATAAAGATTCTGATAATCGTTTTGCGATAATCTTACGCATTTGCGAATTCTTAATTTCTTCTGTGGCGACTTGTCCAGCAGGAACGTAAGGTTTTGGAGCTGCAACAGCTTCTGTTTTAACAGCTGGTGCTTGTTGAGGAGCTGCTTGAGGAGCAGTATTTGCTTGTGGCGTAAAGTTTTCGATATCGCTTTTTGTGATACGTCCATTTTCACCGCTTCCTTTTACTTGTGATAATTGGATTCCTTTTTCTGAAGCTAATTTTTTAGCTAAAGGAGAAGCCAAAATTCTTTGTCCGTCAGCACTTGGTTCTTGAACAGTTTCAATGTTCTTTTCTGTAGTTGCAGGTGCAGCTACTGTTTCTGTTGCTACAGGTGCAGCAGTAGTTCCGCCAGCGGTAAAGCCAGCTGCTACTCCAGTAATGTCAGTTCCTGCAGGTCCAATAATAGCTAAAAGACTATCAACAGGAGCTGTATTTCCTTCTTGAATTCCGATGTAAAGTAATGTTCCAGCATTGAAAGACTCAAACTCCATTGTAGCTTTGTCTGTTTCGATTTCAGCTAGGATGTCTCCTTCAGCAATGGTATCTCCTACTTTTTTTAACCAAGTTGCAACGGTACCTTCGGTCATAGTGTCGCTTAATCGAGGCATAGTTACTACTATGACTCCTTTTGGAAGTTCAGTAGCAGTGCTAGTTGCTGCTGGAGTAACAGTTGCTTCTTTTGGAGTTTCTGCTACGGCTGGTGCTGAAGCAGTAGCTCCGCCAGCAATTAAGGCAGTTACATCTTCGCCTTCTGCCCCAATAACAGCAAGTAGCGAGTCTACAGGTGCAGTTTCTCCTTCTGGTATTCCAATATATAATAGCGTTCCTTCATTAAAGGATTCGAATTCCATTGTTGCTTTGTCCGTTTCGATTTCAGCTAGAATATCTCCTTCATTTATTTTGTCACCTACTTTTTTAAGCCAAGTTGCCACCGTACCTTCAGTCATAGTATCGCTCAAACGAGGCATAGTAATAATTGTTGCCATAATGGATTATAATTTATGAGGGATGAATGGATAGTTTTCTTCTTCGTATACCATGTCGTATAACTGTTGTAGTTCTGGGTATGGTGATTCTTCTGAGAATTTTACACACTCTTCTACTAAATCTTTTACACGTTGGTCAATTGCTTCGATTTCTTCCTCTGTTGCAAATTTTTGATCCATTATCACATCTAAAACTTGCGTAATTGGGTCAATTTTTTTGTACTCTTCGATTTCTTCTTTAGAACGATACAATTGAGCATCAGACATAGAATGTCCTCTGTAGCGGTATGTTTTCATTTCTAAGAATGTTGGTCCGTCGCCACGTCTTGCTCTTTCTATAGCTTCTGTCATTGCTTCGGCTACTTTCACTGGGTTCATTCCATCAACGGGACCACATGGCATTTCATATCCTAATCCTAGTTTCCAGATGTCAGAGTGATTGGCCGTTCTTTCTACAGAAGTTCCCATCGCATACCCATTATTTTCTACAATGAAAACTACAGGTAATTTCCATAACATGGCCATATTGAAAGCTTCGTGAAGTGAACCTTGGCGGGCAGCTCCGTCTCCAAAGTAAGTAAGAGTAACTCCTCCAGTGTTATTGTATTTGTCGCCAAAAGCTAAACCAGCTCCTAATGGGATTTGTCCTCCTACAATTCCATGTCCTCCGTAGAAACGGTGTTCTTTTGAGAAAATGTGCATGGAGCCTCCCATGCCTTTTGAAGTGCCTGTAGCTTTACCCATGAGCTCAGCCATTACTCTTCTTGGATCAACACCCATTCCGATAGGTTGTACGTGGTTTCTATAGGCGGTAATCATTTTGTCTTTTGTCAAATCCATAGCGTGGAGTGCTCCTGCTAAAACGGCTTCTTGACCATTGTACAAATGGAGAAAACCTCTTATTTTTTGTTGTATGTAAAGCGCTGCTAGTTTGTCTTCAAACTTTCTCCAAAGAAGCATGTCTTCATACCACTTTAAATATACTTCTTTCGTAACTTCTTTCATCTGAAATAATTCTTTTGTAAGTGTTAATACTATTCGAAATGGTGTAAAATTTATTTTATTGAAGCGTAGTTTTTTAATCAACTAACTTCTAATTCAACACAAATTTGCGAAATGCAAAAATAAGACATTCCGAGTAAGCAATAAAATTTAACAACCAGTTTTTATTCTGATTAGAGGAATTTTTTGTTAAACATAAAAGGGAGTAGATTTTTAAGTGAATCAGACTGGTAGATTACACCTGTTTCTCCCATAAAATAAATTTCAATAGGTTGGTCTTGTTTAATTTCATATTCGGCTATTGACTGTCTGCAAGCGCCGCATGGAGGGATAGGTTCAGTAGTAGGGTTGGTGTCCGAAGCTGCAGTAATGGCCATTTTGTTTATTTTTACTCCAGGGTAATTCGCTCCCGCATAAAAAATAGCTACCCGTTCTGCGCAAAGACCAGATGGATAAGCTGCGTTTTCTTGATTGGAACCACAAACTACTTTGTTGTTTTCCAAAAGTAAAGCGGCTCCAACTCTAAAATTAGAATATGGGGCATAAGCGTTTTTGCGAATAGTAATCGCTTCTTGCATTAATTCTTGAATCTCAGCTGGAAGTTCTTTTAAGCTGTCAAATTGTTTGAATGAAGTAGTAATATTAATTTCTTTCATGTGTCTACATTTTCTTTAGTATATACCGTATAGCGCTTTGAGTAGCTTTTAGTAAAATTTTATTTTCATTATTGAGGAAAAAAAATCCAAATTTCAAGGCTTTTGCTTTTGAAATTTGGATTTGTTACCAATTTAATACGATTGCTAGTAATTTTCGTACTTGTCACCAAAATTAAAGGTTAAAGAAAAACGTAACGTATTCTCTAAAGGATTTTTAACTTTTGAAGCGGAAAACAAATAGGAAACATCTACTTTAACTACGTTGTATTTGAAGCCTGCTCCTAGTGAGAAGAACTTTCTTGCGCCTTTTTGGTCACTTTCATGAAAATATCCAGAACGCAACGAGAATGAATCTTGATATTCGTATTCTGCTCCCACTGCATAGGTAATTTCTTTTAGTTCTTCGCTAAAGCCTCCAGGCGCATCCCCGAAGGATTTAAAGATGCCAGATACCCAACCTATTTTACGATAGTCATCTCTTTTTTGAATGGTTTCTGCTGATGTATCCGTACTTTCAAATTGAGGTGTGGGTACTAATAATTTATTAAATTCTAAATTGACACCCACTTTGTTATATTCGTCCAGAATAAAATCAAAACCTGCTCCGATTTTTAGGTTAGCTGGTAGGAAATTGTTATTGAATTCATCGTTGTCATAGCTTATTTTTGGCCCCAAGTTTTGAATATTAAAACCACCTCTCCATCTTCCGTTAAAGTCTGAATACGCTATTTCTTCTGATTGATAATATCCTGCAATATCTACAGCAAACGTACTAGCAGGTGAAGCGTCCCCATTATCTGAGGCTACTTTTAAATTAGAATGAATGAATCTTCCGCCAACAGCCATTGAAAAATAATCGCTTAGGTGTAGCGAGTAAGAACCATCAATTGCAAATTCGTTTGGAGATACTAATCTTGGAATATCGGTTGCGTTTTCACGAAGCTCGATTTCTCCAAGGCCAAAATATCTGATGCTTCCTGCAAACGCACTTCTGTCATTAAAACGATTGTAGTAAGTTACTTGTCCTAATGAAATATCATTAACAATATCGGTAAGATAAGGTGTGTAGCTTACAGAAAATCCTTGTTTATCGGTAGCAAACGCATATTTGGCAGGATTCCATTGTTGTGAATAAGTGTCTGGAGAGGTGGCTACCCCGATGTCTCCCATACCAGCTGCTCTTGCATCGGCTGCAATTTGTAAAAAAGGAACTCCGGTCGTAATTGCTCTTTCTTGAGCAAATGTATTGGAGGCTACAAAGCCAATAAAAATTAGAATAAATTTCTTCATTATGCTGTTAAAATCATTAAACAAATATAGTATTAAATTTATAGGATGACCAATTTTTCTATTTTTTCGGCTTTTTTGTTACTCAATGAGGATTTGACAGTTAGTCGGTAGACATATACTCCTTTTCCTAGTCGGTCGCCAAAATCATCTTTTCCATCCCATTTAATTTCTCTTGATAAAAACCCTTCTGTTGTTATAATTTGGTTTTTTGTCCAGACCACTTTTCCAGTAATTGTCATGACTTGCACTTGCACTTCTAAGGGTTCAAATGGTCTGTTGTGTGTGAACCAAAACTCGGTATAGTTTACAAATGGATTGGGATAATTCAAAACGTTTGTAAGGGTTATAGATTCATTTCCAACGACCAAAAACTGAATTTCACTAATGACTGGATTATTATACACATCCCATGCTTTAATGGTTATCGTATGAAGTCCAATAGAAAGATTTCTGAATGGGAATCTAATGGTTCCTGAGGTGAAATCATCTAGTTTGGTTTCGTAATAATCATTTAATATATAAGGATTGCTTTCGTCTCCGTCTAAAATGGCAACAATATCATGACCAATTCCGCTGGCGGTATTAATTCCGTTTTCGTCTTCTAATTGTGCTATTAATATAGGAGACTGATTGGTAGTTCCGCCAGAAACGAAATTTTCATCGTTCATATATAACTTCACTTTTGGACTAATATTGTCTGCAACTGCATTTTCATTAATTCCACCTATTTTAATGAGTGTATTTTGTCCAGTTTGGTTTTCAAGAGCATTGTCTTTTTTTGAATAGAAACTAATTTTTCCATTACCAACTGGAATACGAATGTCTCTTGGTACCACGAAGCTAAATTCAAACTGACCGTTTTTAACTGTAGCGTTTCCTCTAAAGATGGCTTCGCCTAAAACAGAAAATGCTATGCTAGGGCTATTTCCGTCATTATTAAGTGTGTTTCTTGTGACTGATTTGTCGGTTATAATTGATGCGATTTCTCCATTATAATTAGATAGTAAATTATTGTTTTCATCTGTTACTTCGCCAGAAAGTTTCATTTTTGCTAGTGACTTAAAGTCGTCAATTGGTTGTGAAATCGCAATGTCGTTTACTTTTGTCAAGTTAATTTTAGGTTTGGCTATGGCAAGGTGTAACGCTGGATCACCAATAAAGACGACAACATTTGTTGATGAATTGGGATTTGTGTTTTTTGAAATTCGGAGTGCTTCTGCCATCGAAACGTAAGTATTCGAGCCAAATGATAGTAAATTTCGAGTCAATAGTGGGTTGAAGTTCTCGGCGCTAAATTGCCCTATAGAGCGAATTGTGGTAATCATTGCGATAGCGCCTCCTTTTGGGTTCCAATAGGTAAATTCACCGGCAGTATTACGTAAGGGGTTGTCGAATCTAGAAAACTCACAAGTGATCGTTACAAAAAGGGGGTATTTAAATTGATTGTTTAAGTTTTGTCCGTCTGATTTTTCCCAAATTCGTTCAACGGCTAATCCGTCTTCGCCACCGTGTCCTAAATAGTTAAATACTAATGCTCCTTTTTCAAAAGCATTAAAAATATCTATCCTCGCTTTTGGATAACGAAATCCCCCAGATGATGCATCTTGTACATAGGAGTCAAGTAAAATTTTGGAAATATTAAGGAAAGGTTTTTCAGTGGTTATTAAGTCTCCTAAGCTATTTTGTTTATCTTGAAGAGAATCGTCTGAGGGAACATCTGAATCGTCTCCAATAAGTACGAAGTTGTTTCTCCAATTTCCATAAGATTTTAAGTCATGATAGTCAATCACTTTCTGTACCATTTCTTCTGCTTGTTTAGTGTCGTTTACAATCATTCGACCCACAGCGATATCAATTCCTCCAAAACTAGATGTTATGTTTCCTTCGTTGGGATCCATTAATCCAAAAAAATCATCTGAGGCAAAAGAAGATTCTCCTGTAGTGTTGCTTCTTAAGGAGTGATAAATAGGAACTATATTGCTGTTGTTGCTGATCCTGTCTTTGTAATCATAGGATGCATCCCCAAAAAGGTTGATGTATTTTAGTCTTTTGTCTGGAGTAGAAGCATTGTCGTAAATGTATTTGATGCAATTTCTGATGGCTCCAATATCTTGTTTTCCAGAGGCAAATTCGTGATAAATTAATTCAAGAGGAATTACTTTTACATTCAAATTGGAGTAATTTCTATGGAAAGTAGCTAGTTTTTCTGCCTGATTGATCAAGAAACTAGGAGCAATAATTACATAGTCAATATCTTGAAATTGTCCCTGATTGTTTTTAAAAATGGTTCCTTTTATGTTTTGATTAGCGACTTTTGCTTTTTTAGAAACTGTTGGAGTCAAAAAATCATTAGCATCCAGTGCGATATATTTTCTGATTTCGCCTAAATTGGCTTTGAAACTAAACTGCGGTTGGTTGCTATTTTCAATTTTTTGAATAGCATTGAGCTGAGTTACATCCCATACTTGAGTTATTTCTGTTGCGTTGTTTATTGTGTATTCTACAATACCATTTATTGAAAAAGCAGCATCATATTGAAAATGAAATTGTTTGTCGTAGCCGACTAGTTTTCTTTTTGCTGCCACTTTTATATAATCTAAGTAGCCTATTGCATTTGGGACACCTCCATTATTATAGGTATATTTTATTTTATTTTTTTCTGAAGCGACAAATGAAGCCGTGTTTGAAAGATTACCCGTGTAAAAAGAAATTCCGGAATTATTGGTTAGTGCGGGAAAATTTATAGTACCTATTGGGGAGTTATTTGCAGAAATTATAAATGAAGTAGGGGTAAAGGCCGCAGAAGCAGTTTCTGTGCTGATTCTTGCAGGCACTGCTGTATCAATATTGGGAAAGTCGAAATCGAATTCTTGTTCGTTGTTGATGTCGAATTTCTCTCCAAACCATTGTCGGCCTAGTTGGCCAATATTGATTTGATCTAATTCATGAAATTGAGTATCATCAAAAGTTGATAAACTTAGCGTTGGGTTGCCAGAAGGCTGAATAAATGGTTGGATTCTTTTTCCTGAACCTCCATCGGTTGTTATGTAATAATACGATTGATCTTCATAAAGATTATTGAAAGTTTTGCTCTCTGTGTTCCAAGTATCGGTTCCTTCTCCATAAAAAAGGATATAATCCTCATTGTTAAAGACTCCGTCGTTTTCGCCAATTACTTCAATAGGCGTTTCTTCAATATCTATTGGATAGGGAATGTTGTTGGAAAGTGGAATCATTTTACCCCCGTTACCATAAATTTTAATTCTCCTTGGGTCTATTGAATTTACGGATAGTCCTAATTGTTGTAAAAAGTTTTTGGATATTTTGTAAACTCCTGATTTTTTAATTTGAAACTGATACCAATTACCAGAAGCTAATACTGAATTGCTTAAAGCTGTGATTGCAGTTGTTTTGTTTTGGCTTGCTGTTCGATTTGAGGTTGAAATTATGGAATAGGAAAAAGAAGTTATTTTTTTAAAACCAAAGGCGTCTTTAATAATTGGAGAAAGGCTTAAAAATGTAGAAGTTACATCTCTTGAAATATTTATTTGAATGTTTTCATTTGGAGCCGTCGGAATGTTTGATGCTAATAGGTCTCCTAATTCTTCATTGCTTATATTTTCATAGGTTATATTGGTTAAGCTAATCTTGCCATCGAGGACATAGCTATTAATTAATGTTTTGAAAATCAAAATTTTGTCAATAGGGTCATATTCAAAATTTGAGCTATTAAATGTGGGAATACGAACGCTGTAGTCGCCCATATTCATTGATTTTATTGGAGACCAATTGATTATAAATGTACCACTGTTCTGTGCGAATGCAAAAAAAGGCAGTACAACGAGTAGCCAAGTAGATGTTTTTTTCTTCATTGGGTTGGTTGCGAACTTTTATAACGTATATTTTAATGGGTAAAAATAATTTAATTACTCTAGGTTTTAATAATAAAAAATATATTTTTGCGTTGGTATACAGGGATTCAATAAATTTAAGTAGCCCCTTTAAAATTATTAAATTTTGGTGTTGTAGGTAAAATGTTAATTGTTATATTGCGGCACCAAATTATGACCTATTAATAGTATGAAAGTAAAGAAAATTTTGAACTTAAAATTGATCGTTTCAATTTTATTGATTGCAGGATTAGCTAGTTGTAGTAAGAAGTCTAGCTCTAGTAATGCTTCAAGAGCAACTGGATGGAACTTAGATCGTCAGAAAAATGTTGCTGCTAAAAACAAAAATCAAGCTGGCCCTGGTTTGGTTTTCGTAGAAGGTGGAACGTTTACTATGGGTAAAGTTCAAGATGATGTTATGCATGATTGGAATAATACTCCAACACAACAGCACGTTCAATCGTTTTACATGGATGAAACCGAAGTAACCAATTCTATGTATTTAGATTATTTAGAATGGCTCAAAAAGGTATTTCCACCCACAGAAGAAAATTATAAAAATATATACGAAGGAGCCTCTCCAGATACTTTGGTTTGGAGAAATCGTTTAGGATATAATGAAACGATGACCAATAATTATTTGAGACATCCTTCATATGCTGAATATCCTGTTGTTGGAGTAAATTGGATTCAAGCCAACGAATTCGCGAAATGGAGAACAGATCGTGTAAATGAAAACATGTTGGAAAAATCAGGTTTTTTAAAGAAAAATGCTAAAACTACTGATGTTTCTGCCGAAAGCACATTTAGTTCTGAAACTTATTTAGCATCACCGACTTCTGTGTATGGAGGAAACGAAGAAATTGTTCTTAAAGAAAAATCTAAAAGAAAAGCACCAAAAGCAGGTAAAGACGGAAAAGTGACCGAGCAGAAAAATGTTTATGCTCAACGTTCTTCAGGTATTCTATTACCGGAGTATCGATTGCCGACTGAAGCTGAGTGGGAATATGCCGCTGCCGCTGACGTAGGACAAAGAGAATATAATATTTATAAAGGTCAAAAGAAATACCCATGGTCAGGTAGTTATACACGTTCAGGAAAAAGAATAAGTAGAGGAGATCAATTGGCTAACTTTAAACAAGGAAACGGTGATTATGGTGGTATAGCAGGTTGGTCTGATGACGGAGCTGATATTACTAACCAAGTAAAAAAATACCCAGCTAATGATTTTGGTTTGTATGATATGGCCGGAAACGTTGCTGAATGGGTTGCCGATGTGTATCGTCCTATTATTGATAACGAATGGAATGATTTTAACTATTTTAGAGGAAACTTGTATACCAAAAACAAAATTGGTAAAGATGGTAAAATAGAAATTGTTACTTCTAAAACTATCGAATACGATACATTAAGTAATGGTAAAGTAGTTGCAAGAGCGTATCCAGGGCAAATTGCTCAAGTACCTGTAGATGAAAATGAAACTTATTTAAGACAAAACTTTGATAAGAGTAACAACATCAACTACAGAGATGGTGACAAACAATCTACTCGTTTTTATGATTTCGGAAATACTGGAGAAGAGACAAAAAGTGAGAAAGATGCTCGCAAAATGTACAATTCACCAAAACATAATGTAGCTGTAGATAGTTTAGGAAAAATGTCAAGAAAATATGATTCTTCAAGTAAAAGAACAACTTTGATTAATGACGAAGTTCGTGTTTTCAAAGGTGGATCTTGGAGAGATAGAGCCTATTGGTTAGATCCAGCGCAAAGAAGATATTTGCCACAAGATATGGCAACTGATTATATCGGATTTAGATGCGCGATGTCTAGTGTTGGACCAAAAGCACAAAAAAGAAAATCACCAAGAAATTAATTTTCAATATACAATAACAATAAAAGCCCTTTGATTAGGGCTTTTATTGTTTTAATTCTTAATTATTATGGATATAGCTGGCATTCATAACTTGTTTTTGCAATGCGATTCAATCGCTATTGATACGCGCAAAATTTTACCTAACTCATTATTTGTAGCCATCAATGGTGAAAATTTCGATGCCAATACATTTGCTGCTGAGGCTCTCACTAAAGGCGCTAAATTTGTTCTTATTGATAATTCTAATTATTACATAGATAAGAGAACGATTTTGGTAGAGGACAGTTTATCGGCATTACAGCAATTGGCACAATACCATAGAAATTATCTCAAAATTCCTATTATTGCTTTGACAGGAAGCAATGGCAAAACTACCACAAAAGAGTTGATTCATGCTGTTCTTTCCAAAAAATTCAATACTAAGGCAACAGTTGGTAATTTGAACAACCATATTGGAGTTCCCTTGACGTTACTTTCGTTTACTAAAGAAACAGAAATTGGTGTCGTTGAAATGGGAGCAAATCATAAAAAAGAGATTGCGTTTCTTTGTCAGTTGGCGACGCCTGATTATGGTTATATTACTAATTTCGGGAAAGCGCATTTAGAAGGTTTTGGTGGAGTTGAGGGTGTGATTGAAGGTAAGAGTGAGATGTATACTTATTTGTCTCTTGGAAACAAAACTACTTTTATAAATCTAGAAGATCCCATTCAAGTGGAAAAGTCAAAGAAGCTTTCTTGCTTTTCTTTTGGGTTAAACAAAACTGAAGCTGATATTACTATTACTTCTGTAGAGGCAAATCCTTTTGTAACTATTACGTATCAAAAAATTTCAATTGTTACTCATTTGATAGGCTTGTATAATGCCAATAATATCAACGCAGCACTTGCTATAGGAACTTATTTTAAAGTGCCTCTAGAAGCAATTAAAGAGGCTTTGGAACAATACATTCCTGAGAACAATCGCTCACAAATGGTTGTCAAAGGGTCGAATACAATTCTACTAGATGCTTATAATGCTAATCCAAGTAGTATGGCAGTTGCTATTGATAATTTTATTCAATTGGATAAGCCTAAAAAGATATTGGTTTTAGGAGATATGTTTGAGCTAGGGGAAGAGAGTTTGTATGAGCACCAGCAGATTGTTCAACGCCTTTCTAATGTTCCTGATGTGCGATGTTTTTTTATCGGAAAAGCTTTTTTTGATTGCGCACTAGTTCAAAATAATTTTCAATTTTATGCTACTTTTGATACTTTTTCAGCATATTTATCGGAACATTCTTTTTCTGATGCTACATTCCTAATTAAAGGCTCCAGAGGAATGGCTTTAGAAAGATCATTAAATTATTTGTAAATAATAGAAAAGCGCAAGGATTTAAGTTGCGCTTTTTTTTTAGGATTAAATTTTCATTAGGAAACCTATTAGGTTTTCCTTTTTATTTAATTCTAGTTTTTTGCGTAGTCGGTATCTCGCTAATTCTACGCCACCATTTGAGATGTTCATTATTTCTGCAATTTCTTTGGTTGACATGTTCATTAAGAGGTAAGTGGCCAAATCTAATTCTCTAGGCGTTATGGTTGGGTATTGTTCTTTTAATCTTTTTAAGAAATCATAATGTACGTTTTTGATGTGTTTTTCTAAATCTTTCCAGCTTTTATCAGAGTTCACTTCTTTTACTATGCTTTTTTGAAGTTTGGTGAATTGGGTTTTCAGCGTGTCATCCAGATTGTCATGATTGATTTCTTTTAGTTTATGGATAATACCATTTAATATTTTGTTCTTTTTTACTACTTGCAGAGAGTTGCTTACCAATTCTTTGTCTTTGACCAAGATTTTAATTTTTAACTTGTCATTTTTTAATTTTTCTATTTCTTTTTCTAATAAGTATTGTTCTTGTCGAATTTTGGATTCTTTTTCTAGATACAATCTTCTTTGTTCGATGGTCTCGTAGTATTTGTTTTTTCTGATTTTTGCTTTTACTGTTTTTTGAATGTAAAGTATTATGGTAATTGCTGCAATTATATATAGAAGGTAGGCGAAGAAGTGTCGATACCATGGCGGTAGCACAATAAATTTTATCGTAGCTGCTTTTGATTGCACACCATAACTGTTTCTGACTTTGACCTTCATGGTATAATTTCCTTCATTTAAATTGGTGTATTCTTTGGTAAACATTCTGGACCAAGGACTCCATTTTTCATCAAATCCTTCAAGTTGATAGGAGAATTCTACATTGTCTAAGTTTTCATAAGTAGGGGATGAAAATGAGAACTGCACATGATTTGAGGAATAAGGAAGGGTATATTTGGTTGTAATTTTTTGTCCGTTTCCTAACAAGAGTGTATCTTTTTGAAAGGTGAAATTTCGGATAAAAGCTTTAGGGATTGTTACAAAGTTATTAGCCTGTTGTGGATTGTAATGGGCTAATCCATCGGTTAATCCGATAAAAATATTTTTGGAATCAATAGTATTAATTGAAAGATAGTCGCTAACGAGTTCACCTGTAAGATTAGAAAATGGTGCGACACTATTTTTATAGCGATTGTTCTTTTTTTGTAACATGCCCAATCCTCGTCCATAGGTGTACCAAATATTCCCCAGTTGGTCTTCATTGACCAAATTAACAGCAGGTGTTTTCTGAAAAAGGCTGCTCATAGAAGTGTCTTCAAAAAACATTTCTTGTTCCTTTGAATATTTGAAGAAATGATTTTTGGTTTGAAAATATACCTTGTCATTTATTCGTTGAATGCTCCCAATTCCAGAATAACGCTTCGTGATTTCTTTATGAGTTTTAATTCTTTCATAACTTTTCAGGTCTGCGGATAAAGTCATTTGATACAGGAATCCATCCTTTTTTAACCACACGTTTTCCTCGTCTATTTCAAAAGTACTAGATGAATTGTCAAAACCAGAAATTTGATGAAGATATCGCCAATCGCTTCCTTTTTTTTCGAATAATGCAAAGCCATTATAATTGGAACCAATTATGAAATTGTTTTTACCGGGTATTTTTTTGAAACCAAAATACCCTTTGGTGTCTAAAGTTTGACTTACATGATCCCCTTGTATGACCATTGCGCCATTATTGTTTCCGCATAATAATTGATTGTCTATCACTTGAATGTTCCAAGACTGGCCAGTTGTTCCTTCTACCAATTTGAAGACATCTTCTTTAATATTTTGATTCCAACTGTGATAAAAAACCCCTCTATTAGTAGCCACATAAAGATTTTGTTGATGAACGATAGAAGCATAAACCGTACTGATGTCATAACTAAAGCCAAAATAGGTGAAAGGAGAATTCTCGTTGACAAAAGCAATTCCGTTGTCTAATCCTAGCCAAATATTGTTTTTATTGTCTATGAAGGAGGTTAAAACGGTGTTGTTTTGCAGTCCTTTCTTGTGGTTGATGTGTTGAATGATTTTTCCGTTGGTGTCGCAAACGATGATTCCATTTAAAACGGTATTAATTACTATCAAATTATTTTTGATAGTAATACCTCCTAAGGAACTATTTTTTTTAACAAAAGCATTGGTTTCGGTATTCCAAGGCTGCAAAGATGTGTTGGAATAAGTAAATAATCCTTTATTTAAAGTGGCAATTAAAAGTTTTTTATGGGGTAAAGGAATTATGCTCCAAACTTCGGTTGTATTAAGTTGTTTTGTTCCGGGTAGTGCATGAAGGGTTTTATTTTTGTATTCCAAAAGGCCATTAGCAATGTCTTGAATGAATAATCTTCCGTTTACTAAAAACGAAAATTGGAAACGTTTTGGAGCATTTATCGTTTGGATGGTATTGTTTTTAAAATAAAATGCTTTAGAAAAGGCTTGAAAAACGACGCCTTTATCAAACAAATGTATTTTCCATACAAAGTCAATGGTTTTGATTTTTGCATTGGTTACCAAATAGGTTAGGGAATGATAAATAAGTTTACCTTTTTCGTTAGGTTCGAAATAGCCAAACTCATTGTACCCTCCAACATAAATTTTACCGCTAGGATCTATTTTTACACATCTAATAGCATCTGCATTTTTCATTTTATAATTGCGCCAAGTCGTTCCGTCAAATTGAAATAATCCATTGTTGTTGGCAAAATATAGATTTCCATTTTTATCTTGATCGATAGCCCAATTTTGAGTACCTCCTTTATAGTCGGCACGGGTGTAATTTTTTATATCAGGAAGTCCAATGTTTTTTACTTGGCCGAATAGCGTTGAAAGAAATAAAAGGAGTGTAAAAGAATATATTTTTTTTTTGAAGTTGTTCATCATACAGCAAGGGGCTAGAAATTCGATAATTATACGCAAACGTTTTCTTTTTGTTTTAAAAATGACTCAAATGGGGTCTTTTATTGTTTAAATTTTGTTAAAATCTCAAAAATGACGTTCTCAACACAAATGTAGTGTTTCTTTTAGTTTTTGTAGATTTTTAAAATAACATGATTTTGAATTTAAAGTATTGTAAATGAATCTTTTGTATTTTTTTTGATAAGTTTTTGTAAAGTTTATTTTTGGTGATTGATGTGTTTTTGTAAGGATTTTTAAATGTGAATCACAAAAAAAAACCTGTAGTATTGCGAGAAATTACAAATTAATTAACCAAAATTTTTAGAAAAATGAAATTTACAAAAACACTTATTTTTTGTTTTTCGTCACTGTTGTTTTCCTTGTATGGCTTTGCTCAAGAGGCCATAGTAAAAGGTAAAATAGTAGACGAAAATGGGCTTTTTATTCCTGGAGCAACTATTGCTGTAAAAGGATCAAAAGTGGCAACGATTACCGACTTTGATGGTAGCTTTACGATTAAAGCACCTTCCAACGGTACGCTAGTTGTTAGTTTTATAGGTTACAACACAGTTCAAGAATTGATTAACGGTAGAACCGAAATTGATTTCAAATTAAAAACACAATCGCAGGACTTACAAGAAGTAGTCGTTGTGGGGTATGGTACTCAAAAGAAAAGTGTAGTTACTGGAGCTATCTCAAGTATTAAAGCTAAAGATTTAGAGAGTTTGCCATTAACCCGTGTGGAGCAAGCTTTGCAAGGAAGAAGTTCTGGTTTGACTATTGCTGCCAATTCTGGACAACCCGGTTCATCAGCTACCATTCGAGTTAGGGGTATTACTACTTTTGGAAACAACGAACCACTTTGGGTAGTTGATGGAGTAGTGGTTGATGCAGGAGGAATTGGCTATTTGAATCAATCCGATATTGCATCTATCGAGGTACTTAAAGATGCCGCTTCACAAGCTATTTATGGAGCTAGAGCTGCAACTGGGGTAATTTTGGTGACTACCAAAAAAGGAAAATCTGGTAAAGTGAGCGTGAGCTATACGGGTTACACTGGTGTTTCTTCGCCAGCAAGAAAATTAGGTTTATTGAATGCCACGCAATACGCAACATTAAATAACGAAGCTCATGCCGCAGCGAATCAGTCTATTTTGTTTCCTAATCCTAGTGCACTTGGTAAAGGAACCGATTGGCAAGACGCTATTTTTAATGACAACGCTCAGAGAATTGGTCACGAAATTAGCTTAACAGGCGGTAATGATGTATCTACTTATTTTGTGTCGTTTGGGATTTTAGATCAAGAAGGCATTGTAGCCACAGATATCTCAAATTATATCCGTAAAAACATTCGTTTGAACTCTACTCACAAAATTGCAAAAGGCATCACTTTTGGACAAACTTTAGGTTATTCAAGAGAGAAAAATGTAGGGATTGGAAATACCAATAGCGAATTTGGTGGGCCATTAAGTTCAGCCATCAATTTAGACCCAATTACGCCTATAGTGGTTACCGATCCAGTTGTGGCTGGTGCGGCTCCTTACACCAATAATGGAATTTTTCGAGACAAAAACGGAAATCCTTATGGAATTTCAAGTTATGTAGGACAGGAAATGAGCAATCCACTAGCTTACATCCAAACAAGATTAGGCAATTACAGTTGGTCTGATAATTTTGTAGGGAATGCTTATCTTGAAGTTGAGCCTATCAAAGGGTTAAAAGTAAGAAGTACACTTGGAGGTAAATTAGCCTATTGGGGCGACGAGAGTTTCACACCTGTTTCCTACTTAAACTCTTCAAGCATCAATCTAAAAAATAATATTTTTAGAAGTACCAATAAAGGTTTTGGATGGAATATCGAAAACACTGCTTCTTACAGTACTAAAATTAACAAGCACAGTTTTAGTCTTTTGTTAGGGCAAGGGGCGTATGTGGATAATATTACCAGCGGACATGGTGTAACGTATTTTAACATTCCAGTAACGAGTTACAAAGATGCTTCTTTCAATTTTAGTGTGCCACAAGATCAAATCGATGCCTATGCCTATACGGGTTCTGAGCACGTAGTGACCTCTATTTTCTCAAGATTAAATTATGACTATAATGAAAAATACTTACTAACGGGTATTATCAGACGCGACGGTTCTTCTCGTTTTGGTTCTAATAATAAATACGGTACATTCCCTTCATTCTCTTTGGGTTGGGTAGTGTCTAAAGAAGAATTCTGGAAAGAAAATGAAATTGTAAATTTATTGAAATTCAGAGGGGGTTACGGAATTACGGGTAATGATGCTATTGGTGATTTTAGATATTTAGCCACTATTGGTGGGGGAAGAAATTACACTTTCGGGAATGCAGGTTCAGTAACTGTAGGTAATAGTCCAAACGCACCTTCTAATCCAGATTTGAAATGGGAAGAAACAAGTCAGGTAAACATTGGTTTTGAAACTCGTTTGTTTAATGATTTCAATTTAGGATTTGATTTATATACTAAAAAAACAACTGGAATTTTACAAGATGTAGCTCTTCCAGGTTATGTAGGATCAACAGGAAGCCCAGTGGGTAACGTAGCAGATATGACCAACAAAGGTTTTGATGTGGAGTTAGGTTATAAAAAACAAATAGGTGAGTTATCTATTTCTGCTAATGCCAACTTTTCTTATGTACAAAATGAAGTAACTTATTTAGGAAACGGAATTGACTTTTTATCAGGAGGAGTAGGTTTCCAATCTAGTACTTATCCTATCACAAGAACACAAGTAGGACAAACGGTGAACTCATTCTTTGGATTCAAAACAGATGGTATCTTTCAAAATCAAGCCGAAGTTAATTCCTACACCAACAGTTCAGGACAATTGATTCAGCCAGGAGCGGTTCCTGGAGATTTCCGTTGGAAAGATGTAAACGGAGATGGAACGATTACTGCCGATGACCGAACTTTTATCGGAAGTCCATTACCTGATTTTACCTATGGTTTCACTTTAAATTTAGAATACAAAGGTTTCGATTTATTAGTATTCGGTCAAGGAGTAGCTGGGAATCAAATCTTCCAAGGACTACGCAGATTGGATATTGCTAATGCCAATTATCAAACTGAAGCGCTGGGTCGTTGGACAGGAGAAGGTTCTTCAAATACATTCCCAAGATTAACCACAAACGATACGAATAAAAACTTCAATAATCCTTCTGATTTTTATTTAGAAGATGGTGATTATTTCCGATTCAAAACCATTCAGTTTGGGTACTCTTTACCAAGTAACATACTTGAAAAAGTTAGCATAGCTAAAGCCAGAGTGTATTTGACAGGTGAAAACGTATTCACTTTTACTAAATACTCTGGATACGATCCCGAGATTGGTGGCGGTGTAATGGGAATTGATAGAGGGTATTATCCTCAGGCAAAAACATTTATGTTGGGAGTTAATTTACAATTTTAATAAAACGTAAAATCATGAAACTAAGAAATTTAAAATATACTATCCATGCGTTTGCCCTACTATTTGTGGCTGCGTCATGTAGTGATGAGTTTTTAGAAGTAGAGCCTAAAGGAACTGCTTTAGAAGAAAACTATTATGCAAATGAAGCCGAAGCCTATTCTGGTCTTGTAGCTGTTTATGATATATTAGGCAAGCAATCTGGCGGATTTGAGAACATGGTCTGTATGATGAACGCAGGTTCTGATGATCATTATGCTGGTGGCGGTGGAGCTACCGATGGAACTGGGATGCAATCTTTTTCAGATTATTCTATCAGTCAAGTAACCATACCAGGAAGTTTTTGGAATAATTTTTACCAAGGAATATTTAGAGCCAATACGTTGTTAGTAAAATTGCCAAATGTTCCCATGGCCGATGCTCAAAGAGCAAGATTTACTGCTGAAACAAAAGCGTTGCGTGCCTACTATTATTTTGAGTTAGTGCGTTTATTCAAAAACATTCCATTGATTACGGCCCCAATCCCTACCAGTGAAATTTACAATGTATTGCAAGCAAAACCAGAAGAAGTGTATGCTCAAATCGAGAAAGATTTGAAAGAAGCGATTCCTAATTTGCCCAATACTATAACTAATCCTACTACAGAGTCTGGACGTTTTACCAAAGGAGCTGTCAAAGCCTTACTTGGAAAAGTCTATTTGTACGAAGGTAAAAATGCTTTGGCCGCTACCGAATTGGCTGAAGTAAATGGTACTCCTGGAGGAACAAGTCCTTTTGGGTACAAATTATTGGCTAACTATGCTGATTTATGGGTAATTAGTAACAAATTCAATTCAGAGGCGATTATCGAAGTATCTCATACCAACAAAAGTAATGCTGGATGGGGGAACTGGGGCTCAGGTTCTGATGAAGGAAATTCTATTAACGTAATGGTTGGGCCTAGAGGCTATTCTAGACCAGCTAACTCTACTGCACCTGATTATGCTGCAGGTTGGAGTTTCAATCCAATCACTGTTGATTTGTACAATGCTTTGAAACCAGATCCACGTTTTAGTGCAACTGTTGTTGATATGAAAGATTTGAAAGCACAAGGTCTGGCGGATTATTCACCAGGATACAAAGACACTGGGTACTTTATCAAAAAGTTTATGCCTACTACTGCTGATGTAACTACTGGAGGTGGAGATGCAGTTTTGAACTACAAACAAAACGTATATGTAATGCGTTTGGCGGATGCCTATTTGATGGAAGCCGAAGCTTTGGGCGGAACAGGCACTAGAGCTCAAGCGCTTCTTGATGCCGTTCGTGCTAGAGTTGGTTTACCATCTGTTCCAGTTTCAATAAATGCAATTATGGCTGAAAGAAGATTAGAATTGGCTTGCGAAGGGCACCGCTGGTTCGACTTGGTTCGTACAGGAAAGGCAGCAGCTGTTTTGGCAAGTAGAGGCTTTACAGCTGGTAAAAACGAAATCTGGCCTATTCCGTTGAAAGAATTAGAAAACACCAAACTGGTTCAAAATCCAAATTATTAATCGTAAATCAAAAAATATGTTTGTAAATATAATTTCAAAAAGAGCCATTTACTTATTCTTTGCTTTTG
>CAUPCW010000055.1:0-21139 GCA_963509895.1 uncultured Flavobacterium sp. | reverse complement strand
TTTTTGATAAATTTGTAACTTCTATAGACATAAGAATGGTTTTGTTGCAAAAGTAAACAGAAAAACCAAGCTATGGAAGTTTCTTTGGGTAGTATGAAAAAATATTGAGGTATTTTGTTTTTTGCTGGAGATCAATTTATCTCAGTTTTATTCCTGTCAATGCGTTAAGATTTCTATATTTACTTCAAACTTGTAGTTATGAGCAAAGAAAAAACAAATTCTTTTTTAGAAAATTACAGCAGTATCCTATTGCTTTTGGGTGGGATTGTACTTGGTAGCATCGCTGGATTGCTTTTTGGTAAAGATGTTGAAGTCATTAAACCTTTAGGTGATATTTTTTTGAATCTTCTGTTTACAGCGATTATTCCTTTGGTTTTCTTTACCATTGCGGCTTCTATAGCTAATTTGCAAAAAACTGAAAAACTCGGTAAACTTTTTGGAATTGTTTCCCTAGTTTTTTTGAGTACTGTAATTATTTCAGCTATCGTCATGGTGGTTGGAACCTTACTTTTCCCTGTTGACCAAGCCGTTTTTTTGGTAAAATCTTCTTTGGCAACAGCTCAAGAAAGCACTACGGGTTCACCCATTACACAATTACTTACGGTAAATGATTTTTATGAAATCTTATCTCGTAAAAATATGTTGGCTTTGATCCTTTTTTCTTTTTTAATGGGTTTTGCCACTTTGAATGCTGGTGAAAAAGGTAAAGATTTTGCTCGATTTTTACAATCGGCCAATGAGGTAATGAAGCAACTGCTTATCATTATCATGAAAGGAGCTCCTATTGGGCTTGGAGCATATTTTGCCTATCAAGTTGGTATTTTTGGCCCTCAGCTTTTTGGAGCCTATGCCAAACCATTGGCGGTTTATTATGGGACGTGTACCTTTTATTTCATTGTGTTTTTTACCCTTTATGCTTATTTTTCTGGAGGAGGATTAGGCGTAAAAACATTTTGGAAAAACAACATCACACCTTCTTTTACGGCAATAGGTACTTGCAGTAGTATTGCCACAATTCCAGCCAATTTAGAAGGGGCAGCGCAAATGAAGATTCCTGCTTACATTCGAAATGTAGTTATTCCCTTGGGAGCACCTTTGCATAAAGATGGTTCTAGTATGTCGTCTATTGTGAAAATAGCGGTGATTTTTGCTATTTTTGGTAAGGATTTCACAGATCCGATGACGATTTTAACAGCCATTGGTATCACGATTATTGTTTCGGTTGTAGAAGGAGGGATTCCAAACGGAGGTTATATCGGTGAAATATTAGCCATTACTATTTATGGTTTTCCAATGGAACAAGCCTTGCCCGCAGCGATGATTATTGGAACACTAGTCGATCCCATTGCGACTTTACTCAATGCTAATGGTGATTTAATATCGGCAATGATGGTGACTCGAATTGTAGAAGGAAAAAAATGGCTTTTACGAGAAAATGAAATCAATTAAATCAAATCATACAAATAATGAAAAAAATTAGTTTAGGAATGTTGGCACTTTTTGGACTCATAGCTAATGCTCAAAGTGGAATTCAACAAAGCGAAGTTACTCGAATAGAAACAGAATTGGCTTCGGATGCAATGGAAGGGCGTGGCATGTTTACGCCAGGTATCGAAAAGGCATCGGCTTTTATTGAAGGGGAGTTCAAACGAATTGGATTGACTTACTATAAAGAATTGCAATCCTATCGTCAAGATTTTTTGATTAAAGGGAAAAAGGCTAATAATGTAATCGGAATTATTCCAGGGAAATCAAAACCCAACGAGTATGTGATATTTTCTGGGCATTTCGATCATTTAGGGATGAAAGAGTCTGGCGATGACAAAATTTTTAATGGTGCCAATGATGACGCTTCTGGAATTACAGCGGTAATTACTTTGGCAGAATATTTTAAAAAGAAAAACGATAACGAACGAACACTTATTTTTGTGGCATTTACTGGTGAAGAAACGGGAGGTTACGGTGCTGCTTTTTTCTCAAATGCTATCAATGCTGATGAAGTTGTAGCGATGTTCAATATCGAAATGATTGGAACGGATAGTAAATGGGGTAAAAACTCAGCCTTTATTACAGGATTCGAGCGCTCTGATTTTGGAACTATTTTGCAAAAAAACTTAGTAGGTTCTGGATTCAACTTTTATCAAGATCCGTATCCTCAAGAACAATTATTCTACCGTTCAGACAATGCAAGGTTAGCGGCTTTGGGGGTTCCTGCTCATACTATTTCTACTTCTAAAATGGATATAGAACCTAATTATCATAAATTGAGTGACGAAGTGAGTACTTTAGATATGAATAATATGACCGAAATTATTAAGTCGATTGCTATTAGTTCGCAAACGATAATCAGTGGAAAAGATACGCCATCTCGAGTGCCAAAAATGAAAAAATAGTTTTTTCGTATCAAACTAATAAGGATAATCAATAAAAAAAGAGACTTTACTATAAACTTTTTTGTTGGATTGTTAATTGAAAATCAATTTCACAAAGAAATCCTTTTTTGTTAGGGATTAATGTTGTTTTTTTTGATGACATTAAAATAAGTTTTTATCTTTGCCAAAGAATTTATTGAAAATCAGAACACAAAATGTTAAATAACCGTTTTTATTTTAGCTATACTTTTTATTTCTTCTTTGAGAAGTAAGGATTGTGCTATGGTTATTTGAAACGACAAAAAACAAATAAAACTACAATACAATCCTGATGAAAATCAGGATTTTTTTTTGAATATATGAGAACAAAAATTGCAATTCAGGGGATAAAGGGATCGTTTCACCATCAGGTAGCTAAAGATTATTTCTACCAAAATGTGGTTGTAGATGAATGCTTGTCTTTTGAAGAATTAGTAGATAGCTTGTTGAATGGGGATAGTGATCAAGCGGTAATGGCTATCGAAAACTCCATTGCTGGACCGATTATTCCAAATTATGCATTAATTGACAAGAATAATTTACACATTATAGGAGAACATTATTTGGATATTATTCAAAATTTAATGGCTTTGCCTGGACAAAGAATTGAGGACATAAAAGAAGTGCATTCACATCCCATGGCATTATTACAGTGTATGGAATTTTTAAAGAAACATCCTAATATAAAATTAGTTGAAGATAAAGATACGGCTGAAACCGCACGCAGAATCCACGAAAATCAAATCAAAGGAATTGCCGCTATAGCCAGTGTAACCGCTGCCGAGATGTATAATCTAGAGATTATCGCACCTTCGATTCAAACTATTGATAATAATATGACTCGTTTCGTGATCCTCAAGAAAGAGAATTCTTTTGTTTCCGAAGATGAGATTAATAGAGCCTCAATCAAGTTTGAATTGGATCATAAACGCGGAAGTTTAGCCGCTGTTTTGAATGTGATGAGTGATTGTAAACTCAATTTAACCAAAATACAATCTTTGCCAAAAATAGAAACACCTTGGAAATATTCTTTTTTTGTAGATGTGACTTTTGAAAAGTATGAAGATTACGCCAAGGCGAAAGCATTAGTTTCGATTATGGCACATTATTTTAAAGTTTTGGGTGAATATAAAAATACCAAGCCTTAGCCCCCTAACCCGCCTAGGTGGGGAATCAAGAAGCAAGAAAAAAGATAATTGTTGATTTTAAAAAAAAAGGAAAATTGAAAAGTTTAGATAAAAGCAGTAATTCAGAAAAAACATCAGCTTCGGCTCCCTCCCTTTTGGGGAGGGTTGGGGTGGGGCTTGCCAAACGCCTTGATATAGTTGAAGAATATTACTTCTCCTCAAAGTTGAGAGAAGTACGCCAATTGGCCGCCGAAGGAAGACCTGTAATCAATATGGGAATTGGTAGTCCTGATTTAAAACCTGCTCCTGCTGTTATTGCCGCAATGACTGCTGCGATGCAAGACGAAAATGCACATCAGTATCAAAGCTATCAAGGTTTGCCTGAATTAAGACAAGCGATGGCTGATTTTTATGAGCGTAATTACCAAGTGACCCTAAATACCACCACTGAAATTTTGCCTTTGATGGGTTCCAAAGAGGGAATTATGCACATTTCGTTAGCGTTTTTGAATGAAGGCGATGGCGTTTTGATTCCAAATCCTGGGTATCCGACGTATACTTCGGTGACTAATTTAGTAGGTGCGGTGCCACTATATTATGACTTGAAAGAAAGCACCAATTGGGAACCAGATTTTGAGGCTTTGGAAAAAATGGATTTGTCTAAAGTAAAATTGATGTGGATTGGGTATCCGCATATGCCTACAGGCGCGAGAGGGAATTTGGCTTTGTTTGAAAAACTGGTGGCTTTTGCACAAAAACACAACATTCTTTTGGTGAACGATAATCCGTATAGTTTTGTTTTGAACGACCAACCTATGAGTTTGTTGCAAGTTGAAGGGGCAAAAGAAGTTGCATTGGAGTTGAATTCGTTATCCAAAACCTTTAATATGGCAGGATGGCGTGTAGGAATGGTTTCTGGAAATGCTGCCTGCATTGATGCGGTATTGAAAGTAAAAAGTAATATGGATAGCGGAATGTTTTATGGCATTCAAAAAGGGGCTATTGCAGCTTTGCAGAGTGATGCTTCTTGGTTCGACGAAATGAATGCGATTTATGCAAAACGTAGAATTTTAACCGAAGCATTGGCTGAGAAATTAGGTTGTGAGGTGTACAAAGAAGGCGTTGGATTGTTTGTTTGGGCGAAGCTCCCAGCAGGAATCACATCGGCGGAAGATTTTATTGATAAGATATTGTATGAGAAATACATCTTTATTACGCCAGGAACTATTTTTGGTTCGAATGGCGAAGGGTACATCCGATTTGCTTTGTGTGTAAAAGAAGAAAAAATTGAAGAAGCGATAAATAGATTTTAGATTGTTGATTAACGATTTTTAGATTTCAGATTGTCTGCAAGATTTTTGAAATTGTGTTAAGAAACTGAAGCCCTAGCCCTGATAGTAGCGGCATCCTATTGTGGCGGGGTTCGCCACAATAGATATAGCGGATAGCAGGATTAGCTAATAATAAAAATTATAATGAATATACACGTAATAGGAATAGGTTTGATTGGAGGTTCGATGGTGTTGGATATAAAGGCGGTACACCCAGAAGCGACTATTTACGGAATGGATAAAAATGAAGCCCATTTGCAAGAGGCGATGGCGCTTGGGGTTGTGGATAAAGCGGCTACGATGCAGGATTTGGCCGATGCGGATTATGTTATTGTTTCGGTTCCTGTGGATGTGGCGTTGCAAGTGTTGCCCGAAGTTTTGAACCATATTGGCGAAAATACCATTGTTTTTGAAGTGGGTTCTACCAAATTGCCTATTTGTGAGGCGGTAGCGAATCATCCAAGAAGAAGAAATTATATTGCCACGCATCCTATTGCTGGAACGGAATTTTCGGGACCATCAGCGGCTATAAGAGGATTGTTTCAAGGGAAAACAAATATTATTTGTGAGGTGGAGAAAACGACTTTTAAGCTGCAAGAAAAAGCCATCGAATTGTTCAAAGAATTAGGAATGCGCATTCGCTATATGGACCCGAAGTCGCACGATAAACACATTGCTTACGTATCGCATTTGTCGCATATTAGTTCGTTTATGTTAGGGAAAACGGTTATCAATAAAGAGAAGGACGAACAAGATATTTTTGATATGGCGGGTTCTGGTTTTGAGAGTACCGTGCGTTTGGCCAAGAGTTCCCCCGCGATGTGGACGCCTATTTTTAAACAAAACAGAAAGCATGTAGTGAAAAGTTTAGAGGAATACATTGCGAATTTGACGCAATTTAAAGACTTATTGCAAAGTGAAGAATACGAGGCGATTTTTGATGAGATGCAGAGTGTGAATAAAATTAAAGCCATTTTGAATGGAATGAGCCCCCCAACCCCAAAGGGGGAGTAGCAGACAAATAACATTTGTACTTTAAGATAATAACGTAAACAAAATAAATAGTAATTAATAACAGTCCTCTTTTAGTTCCTTCCCCATTGGGGAGGGTAAGGGAGGGGCTAAATTAGAAAAAATGGAAAATAAAAAAGAAATGAGAAATTGGTTGGAAGCGTTCAATTTGACGCATCCATTGGTGATAGCAGGACCTTGTAGCGCCGAAACAGAAGAGCAAGTACTGAAAATTGCACACGAATTGAAAGATTCTGACGTAAGTGTGTTTAGAGCTGGAATTTGGAAACCAAGAACGCGTCCGGGTGGATTTGAAGGCGTTGGAGAAATAGGATTGAAATGGTTAAAAAAAGCCAAAGCAGAAACTGGTTTGTTAATGGGAACCGAAGTAGCTACTGCTGCTCACTGTAAATTGGCTTTAGAAAATGATATTGATGTATTATGGGTTGGGGCACGTACCACGGCCAATCCGTTTGCGGTTCAAGAAATTGCAGATACTTTAAAAGGGACAGATAAAATCGTTTTGATTAAAAATCCAGTGAACCCCGATTTAGCTTTGTGGTTAGGTGGTGTTGAGCGTTTGCATATGGCTGGCATTGAAAAATTAGGGGTGATTCACCGTGGTTTTTCTACTTACGAAAAAACAAAATACAGAAACATTCCAGAATGGCAAATTGCGATTGAATTGCAAAACAAATTCCCAGATTTGCCTTTGATTATTGACCCTTCTCATATTACAGGAAATCGTGATATGATTCTTGAAGTGACGCAAGAAGCGTTGGACTTGAATTATGACGGAATGATTATCGAGACACACACTGACCCAGACAATGCTTGGAGTGATGCTGCACAACAAGTAACGCCAGATGCTTTGAAACAAATTTTCGTAGAGTTAAGAGTAAGAAAACAAATCGATGTTTCGGATGAGTTCACCTCAAAAATGAGTAAATTAAGAGCTAATATCGATGTGTTAGATGCTAATTTATTGGAACTTTTGAGCAAAAGAATGAAAGTGGCCGTAGAAATTGGTCAGGTGAAAAAAGAAGCGAACGTGGCGGTTTTACAAAACAATCGTTGGAATGAGATTTTAGGTAAAATGATTTTGGAAGGAGAAAAGAAAGGACTTTCGGAAGAGTTTGTTTTAAGAATGTTCAAAGCGATTCACCAAGAAAGTATCAGCAAACAAGATAAAGTATTGAATTCGTAAAAATTTCTGACTTTAGATTTTATTAAATCCCAAGACCTTGTTTTGGGATTTTTTTGTTTTTTTCTAGGGTTCTAAAATCATAAATATAAAATCGTTACTCTTCAATCATAAATCATTTATCTTTGCAAACATTTAAATCTAAAATCTGAAAATGACAGGAACCGTTTATAAATCTACAGGAAGTTGGTACACCGTAAAATCTGATCAAGGCGATTTTATAGAATGCAGGATGAAAGGGAAGTTCCGGATGAAAGGCATTAAAAGTACCAATCCAATTGCAGTAGGCGATATGGTGGATTATGAACAAGACGAAACATCGGATACCATAACCGGGACTATTCATCATATTCATGATCGAAAAAATTATATCGTTCGGAAATCGGTGAATTTGTCGCATCAAATGCACATTATTGCAGCCAATATTGATCGTGTTTTTCTGTTGATTACCATCAATAATCCTCCTACGACTTTTAATTTTATTGATCGTTTTTTGGTGACAGCAGAGGCCTATGGTATTGAGACTATTTTGGTTTTTAACAAAATCGATACTTTAGATGAAGTCACTTTAGACGAACAGTTGTATATGCAACATGTGTATCAAGAAATAGGATATCAATGTTTGCGAGTATCAGCTGCGGAACGTAAAGGTGTGGAAGCGTTGAAGGAATTGATGATTGGTAAAACGAGTATGTTTTCGGGCCATTCCGGTGTAGGAAAATCGACTTTGGTTAATGCTTTGGAACCGAGCTTAGATTTGAAAACGAAAACTATTTCGGTAGCAAGCAAACAAGGACAGCATACCACTACTTTTGCAGAAATGTATGACTTGTCTTTTAGCGCTAGTATTATTGATACGCCAGGTATCAAAGGATTTGGGATTGTAGATATGGAGCCTCAAGAAATTAGCGATTATTTTCCTGAATTTTTTAGATTGAAAGAACAATGCAAATTCAACAATTGTTTGCATAAAGAAGAACCACATTGTGCTATAAAAGCAGCTTTAGAAAAAGATGAAATTGCTTGGTCGCGTTACAATAGTTACCTTAAAATCTTAGAAGGTGATGATGAACATTACCGTGTTGATACGTACGATGAAGATAGAAAAGCTAGTGATAAAACGAGGGAGTAAAGCCCCCTAGCCCCCAAAAGGGAAACTCTAATCTTTGTGAAAATGCCTTTTGATGAGTATTTTTTTAAAAAAATATTTTAGAAATGAATCATTATATGAATAATAATCAAGTTGTACTTGTAAGTCGCAACTTTAATTCCCCCTTTGGGGGTTAGGGGGCTATGAGAGTTGTAATCCAAAGAGTAGCACATGCCTCCGTAACAGTTGAGAGCAAAGTAGTAGCTGAAATCCAAAAAGGGTTGTTGGTTTTTGTTGGAATAGAAGAAGCCGATATCCAAGAAGATATCGATTGGTTAGTGACCAAAATTACGCAGCTTCGTATTTTTGGTGATGAAAATGAGGTAATGAATCTTTCTATTCAAGATGTTGTTGGAGATGTGCTTGTGGTCAGTCAGTTTACACTTCACGCGGCTACCAAAAAAGGGAATCGCCCTTCTTATATCAAGGCCGCAAAACCCGATATCGCCATTCCTATGTATGAGCGTTTTATAAAAGCCTTAGAATTAAAATTGGGAAAAAAAGTCCCAACAGGTATTTTTGGTGCGGATATGAAGGTTTTATTGTTAAATGATGGGCCAGTAACGATACAAATAGACTCAAAAAATAAAGAATAAATTATTTTTTTATCTCAAGAATTACGATATATTTGGTTACCACAAATTAAAGAAAACAAATCAATTATAAATACTTCAACGGTAAGCTGTTGAGGTTTTTTTTGTGTTTTTTAGTTTTATTTAACCCTATATATTTTATGAAATTTAAGTTTATTGTATTGTTTTTGATTTGCTTTTCGCTAAATGTTCTTTCAGCTCAAGAAGTAAAATATCCTGTTTCATCTATTCCAGATAGTTTAAAGACAAATGCTAATGCTGTTCTTAGATGGAGCGAACTCAATATTAATATTCTTTCTCAAAGAAAAATGGTGATTAAAACCAAGCGAGTAGTAACTGTACTAAATGAAGCGGGTGTGAGCGCTTTGGATGCTTATGCGCATTATGATAAATCAACTAGTATTTCCAGTATACAAGCCATCATAGTAGATGCAACTGGAAGTGAACTAAAAAAGTTCAAAAGAAAAGACTTTAAAGATCATAGTGCTGTAGATGGCGGCACTCTTTTTTCGGACAACAGAGTATTGTATTTAGAGTATACGCCTATCAATTATCCTTTTACTATGGTTTTTGAATGCGAAACAGAAACTTCTACTACTGCTTTTATTCCACAATGGTTTCCTATGCCCGATTATTTATTGGGTGTTGAAAAAAGTGTTTTGAATGTAACCTTTCCAAATAACTTAGGCTTTAAGAAAAAAGAAAGTAGTTTTTCTAATAAAAATATCCAAAAAACAATCGATACTGCGACTCAGCTAAGTTATACTGCTTCAAATTTGGTGGCAATGAAACATGAGGATTATAGTCCTTATTTTTACGATATTTTGCCAAGAGTCATTATGGGGTTAGAATCTTTCCACCTCGAAGGAGTTGATGGAAATGCCAAAACGTGGGAAGATTTTGGTAAGTGGTATTCTAGTAAAATTTTGTCTGAAACAATTGATTTGCCTTCAACAGCTATTGCTAAAATAAAAGAGTTAGTAGGAACAGAGCAAGATCCTATAAAAAAGGCCAAAATGGTATATGAATTTGTACAGCAAAAAGTACGTTATATTAGTATTCAAGTCGGAATTGGAGGTTGGAAACCTATGCTAGCTTCGGACGTAGATCGATTGGGATATGGGGATTGTAAAGCTTTGACCAATTATACTCAAGCCTTGTTAAAAGCAGTTGACGTGCCTTCTTATTATACTATTTTGTATGGCGATAGAAAACGAATTAATATCGATGCTGATTTTGTTTCGATGCAAGGTAATCACATTATTCTGACGATTCCTGTTGGTGATCACTATACTTGGTTAGAATGTACAAGTCAAACCACACCCTTTGGATACCAAGCCGATTTTACAGACGACCGAGATGTGTTAATTATCAAACCTGATGGGGGACAAATTGTTCACACCAAAATTTATTCAGCCAATGAGAATTCGCAATTAAGTAAAGGTTCTTATACGATAGCCTCTAATGGAGATTTTTCGGGTGAAATTCAAATCGTCTCTCAAGGGACGCAGTATGGGGACAAGGAGAGAATAGAGCACCTGGAGCCTGATCAAAAAGAAAAGCATTATAAAGAATTTTGGGATGACATCAATAATTTAAAAATTGATAAAATCACATTTGAAAACAATAAAAAAGAGATTCGATTTACGCAAAATGCCAAATTATCGGCCACAAAATATGGAACATTTACTGCCGATAAAATGATGGTAACTGTCAATGCATTTAATCGCATTTCAAGTGGTGTAAAACGAATTAGAAACCGTAAAACACCTTTTGAAATTGCACGTGGGTTTTATGATGAGGATGAAATTACCATTCATTTACCTTCAGATTTTGCTTTAGAATTTATTCCACCAGCCTTTGAGAGCAAAACCAAATTTGGGACTTACTCTATTTCATTAGTCAAAAAAGAGGATCATACTTTGATCTATAAAAGAGTTTTGTTAGTCAATACTGGAAAGTATACCAACAAAGAATATGATGAATACCGCCTTTTTATGGAAAAAGTGAGCCAAAACGATAACACCAAAATTGTCCTAACCAAAACCCTTTAATTTTTATGAAAATTACCAAAATTATTATCTATTCATTTGTTTTGTTACTCAATCTTACTTGTTTATCGCAAAACTTTGAATTAGGAAAAGTTTCAATAGCTGAGCTTGAAGAAAAGCATCATCCAAAAGATACTTCTGCTGTAGCTTCAATATTGTTCAAAAAGGGGAAAACTTCATTTGAGTATTCACAAGAGAATGGTTTTATGTTGCAAACCGTTGTGAAAATTAGGATTAAGATTTATAAAAAAGAAGGATACGATTGGGCGAACAAAACTATAAATTATTCAATAGATTCATCGCCTAAAGAGTTTCTTGATTTTTCGGAAGCAGTCACTTATAACTTGATTAATGGGAAAATAGAGAAGACAAAATTAAAAAGTGACGGTGTTTTTGTTGAGAAAATTAATAAGTATTGGAATAGAAAAAAGATTACTATGCCTAATGTAAAAGAAGGTTCTGTAATTGAATATGAATACACAATAAAAACACCAAATAAAGTACATCCAAGAGACTGGGATTTTCAAGCCTCAATTCCGGTAAATTATAGCGAATATAAGATTTCAATTCCAGAATACTATAGTTATAATACCACCACAAAAGGTTTTATCACACCCAAAATAAATTCAGTGAAGAATAGTAAATCTATAACTATTACTTCAAAGGAACGCTCACAAGGTGCTGGGTTTAGTACAGCTAGAACTAATTTTTCTAATGATACCTACACTTATGCTGAGACAATTACTACCTATGTTGCAGAGCATCTTCCAGCGATGAAAAATGAGAGTTTCGTCAATAATATTGATAACTATACCAGTAGTTTGGTTCAAGAATTAGCAACCATTCAATTCCCTGGGGATCCAATAAAATCTTTTGCAACCAATTGGAATTCGGTAGTTAAGACGATTTATGATTACGAAGATTTTGGTCCAGAGTTAAATAAGACAGGCTATTTTGAAGACGAAATAAAAGCCTTGATCGCTCCTTTAAATTCTCCAGAGGAAAAAACAGCTGCAATTTTTACTTATGTCAAGAATAATGTAAAATGGAATGGGTTCCTTGGATATTATTGTGAACAAGGCGTTAGAACAGCCTTCAAAAATAAGACAGGCAATGTTGGGGATATTAACTTGATGCTAACGGCTATGTTGCGTTTTGCAGGCTTAGAAGCCAATCCTGTTTTGGTTAGTACCAGAGATAACGGAATTGCGTTATTTCCAAGTAGAACGGCTTTTGATTATGTTATTGCAGCTATAGAGCTTCCCAATGGTTTGGTTTTGCTAGATGCTACAGCGGCTAATTCATTACCAAATGTTCTTCCAACACGTGATCTGAATTGGATGGGACGCTTAATTAGAAAAGATGGGTCATCCACTGAAGTAGATTTAATGCCAAAGGCACTCTCAAATGATGTAGTAACTATGAGTTATACAGTTGAGCCAACCGGTAAAATTTCGGGAAAACTACAAAGACTGCAATCCAATTACAACGCCATGTTGTATAGAAATCGTGTAAATGGGGAAAACCAAGATAGCTATCTAGAGAAATTAGAAAATGAAAATGGAAAAATAGAAATTGAGGATTACAAAAGGAATAATGAAAAAGAACTGCATTTGCCAGTAAGTGAAGTGTATTCTTTTACAGCATCTAATTTATGTGATATTATTCAAGATAAAATTTATATCAATCCTTTGTTGTTTTACACTTATAAAGAAAATCCATTTAAGCAAGAAACCAGAGCGTATCCTATAGATTATAGTTTTCCTTTTACAGACCGATATGCAGTAAATATTCAAATTCCAGAGGGATATGTCGTAGAAAGTGTTCCTGCGCCGGTGAATATAGTTATGCAAGATGATTTAGGAGGTTTCAAGTTTTTGACTAATGTGGCAGGAAACACGATTCAAATTTCTATGCAACATCAAATAAAAGTACCTATCGTTGCTTCTGATTATTATGAAATGCTAAAAGAGTATTATAAAAAAATGATCGAAAAGCAAAACGAAAAAATAGTTTTGAAAAAGGCATAGCAATGAAAAAAATAATCTTTCTATTACTAGTCTTGAGTTGTGCTTTTCATAGTACAGCGCAAGACTTTCAATTAGGGAAAGTTACGCTTGAAGAACTTCAAGAAAGGCAGCATCCCAAAGATTCTTCAGCGGTGGCGGCAGTTTTGTTTAAAAAGGCAAGAACTTATTTCACATACAAAGTTGATAAAGGTTTTGTTGCTAATCACGAGATTCAATATCGTATTAAGATTTATAAGAAAGAAGGTTTGAAAAGAGCTACTTTTGAAATGCCTTATTATGTAAACTATGAAGAATTGGCGCCTGATGAGATAAAATTTTCAGATGCGATAACTTATAATTTGGAACAAAATAAGATTATCAAAACAAAATTAACTAACGAAGGACGCTTTTTTCAGCAGGTAGATAAAAATTGGAAAAAAGCGAGTATTACACTTCCCAGTGTAAAAGAGGGTTCTGTGATTGAGTTTAAATGCATACATAAATCAGATAACATTTTTAAATTTCCAGATATGCTTTTGCAGTATGATATTCCGCTCAACGGCTTTGAATATACTACACAAATTCCAGAGGTTTATATTTACAAAAGTATTTTGACAGGTTTTAATGAAGTAATCACTACAAGTGAGATTAAATTTGGTTCGAATACCTATGAAGGAGAACTTAGGCAGACAGCTCATTTAAGTTACAAACAAATAAATACTAAATATTCAGCATATAATATACCAGCTTTTTACAGAGAAAGTTTTATTGACAATTCTGATAATTACACGTCAAAAATCCAGCAAGAATTAGAACGAGTTCGGTACATAGACAAACCAGATAAGGACTATTCCATCACATGGGAAGGCGTTTCCAAGACTATATTTAAGGAAAAAGAATTTGGAGCAGAACTGCTAAAAGGCAAGTATTTTGCCTCTTATGTTAGCAACTGTGTCGAAGGAAAAACGACCCAAACAGAAAAAATGGAAGCTGTTTTCAAACATGTGCAAGAAAAAATGAATTGGAATAAAACTTTTGGGGTTTATGTGGACAAAGGAGTAGAGAAAGCATATGAAACGTCAACTGGTAATGTAGCCGAGATTAATTTTATACTGATTAATATGTTAAATTTATTGGGGCTTCAAGCCAATCCTGTGTTGGTTAGTACTATCGAACATGGAGTTCCAGTTTTTCCGGGAAGGAGTGGTTTTAATTATGTTATTGTTTCGGTTGTGGCCGACGGGAAAAACTATTTGTTAGATGCAGCCAATAAATTTACCATTCCAAATGTTTATCCTTTACCCTTAGTGAATTGGTCAGGGAGAATGGTTCAATCTGATGGGAATTCTACCGAAGTAAAATTAACGGAAACTGTACTTTCTAAAAGCATCTTTGGAATCAATGTCAGAATAGATGCTAATGGTGTTTTAAAAGGGACCTATAAAAATCAAAAGACTGATTTTGAAGCGCTGGCTTTTAGAGAAAAGAATGTTAATCTAACTACAGAGGCGCATATTGAAAAAATTGAAAGTCAACATAATGGTTTAACTATATCGGATTATAGTATAACGAACCTTAAAACCGATTTGTCAAAGCCTTTGATGGAGTCCTATTCATTTGAAATTGAGCATTCTTTTGATGTTATTGGAGATAAAATGTACCTCAATCCTTTGTTGTTTTTTAAGGAATTGAAGAATCCATTTAAAACGCAAGACAGAAAAATGCCTATTTATTTTGGACCTACAAAACAAGAGAAATTCATTATTAGCATCGAGATGCCTCAGGGTTATGTTTTGGAGAATTTGCCCACACCTATAAAACTTAATGCACCAGATAATTTAGCTAGTTTTTTATATAATGCTAAATTGGAAGAAAATGTTTTACAAGTGGTAGTAAGTAGCCAAATAAATAATGTTATTATTCCCGCGGATTATTATGAAATATTGAAAGAATTTTTTCAAAGAACGATAGATAAGTTGAACGAAAAAATAGTTTTGAAAAAAGTGTAATAATCAGGAAAGTAGTTATATTATTATTTGTCTTGAGTTTTACAATAATTGGTAAAGCGCAAGACTTTCAATTAGGGAAAGTTACGCTTGAAGAACTTCAAGAAAGGCAGCATCCCAAAGACACGGCAGCGGCTGCTGCAGTTTTGTTTAAAAATGGTAAAAACGATACTTTATTTTTTTTGAATAAAAGGAACTTGTATTTTATACCGTAGTTCACACCAGAGTTACAATTTTAAAAAAAGAGGTTACGATTGGGTCAATAAGGCTATTGAGTATTCTCTAGATTCTTCACCTAATGAAATTGTCGATTTTTCGGAGGCGGGGACTAATGATTTTGGTTGATGGAAAAATAGAAAAGATAAAAAAGTGACTTTAAACTAAAATAATGAGGTCAGATAAAGGTTTTATTTAACCAACAACCCTAGCAGGGTTCAAAATCTTGTTAGTCTTAAAATTGAATATAAAAGCAGTTACTCACATGGAAATAAAACAACCCATACTTTACGGGCATTATTACCACATTTATAATCGTGGCAATAATGGCATTGACATATTTCTAGAAAACGAGAATTACTTTTATTTTCTTCGGTTGTATGCAAAATATATAGAACCTATTGCTGAAACTTTTGCTTGGTGCTTGTTGAAAAATCATTTTCATATCTTGGTGCGGATAAAAGAAAAAGTTGAAATAGAACAAAATGAATTGACATACACCACAACCGAAAAACCAAAAATCATTGACCCTTCTAAACAGTTTGCGCATTTATTCAACGCTTATACACAAGCTATAAATAAACGGCATCATAGAACAGGAAGTTTATTTGAAACAACTTTTGAAAGAAAATTAGTTTCTTCGGAAAAATATTTTCAACAATTAATATTTTACATTCATAACAATCCGGTACATCATGGTTTTGTAAAACAAATGAGTTTGTATCCCTGGTCATCGTATGATTCTATAATTTCGGATAAACCAACAAAACTAAAAAGAAAGGAAGTTATTGCATTATTTGGAGATGTAGATAACTTTGTTTTTTATCACAATCAGCATCAAAATTCAAACGAAATTATTAATTTAACGATCGAATACTAATCTTTACACCATCCCTGACAGGGTTTTGAACCCTGTCAGGGTTAAATAAATAAAAACTCATGAACTTAAAAAACGCACAACTAGGCGTAGATAACTGGATTAAAGAACATGGCGTTCGTTATTTCAACGAATTGACGAATATGGCTCAGCTAACCGAAGAAGTAGGCGAGGTAGCCCGAATCATTGCTCGCCGTTATGGAGAACAATCCGAGAAAGAAAGCGATAAAAACAAAGACTTAGGCGAAGAATTGGCCGATGTGGTTTTTGTAGTATTGTGTTTAGCCAATCAGACAGGAATCGATTTACAAGCCGCTTTTGATAAAAAAATGGATTTGAAATCAGTGCGAGATAAAAATCGTCACAAAAACAACGAAAAACTAAAATAATTAGTCAAGGCTAAATTGTGAATTGTGAGTTGTGAATTGTAAATTGCACCCCAAAATTATTGGAGCGGTAATACAAAGCACAGCTCACAACATCTTTTATACAGCCATGAATTTACAACTACAATCTGCAATTTCAAATCTCAATGCTACTATTTCAATCACAGGTTCCAAAAGTGAAACCAACAGGTTGTTATTGTTGCAGGCATTATATCCAAATCTTGTTCTAGAAAACACTTCCAATTCTGATGATTCGGAAGTGATGACCAAATCTTTGCAGAATGCACAATTTTCAAATTTGGATTCCCAACTTATAGATATTCATCATGCAGGAACTGCCATGCGTTTCTTAACGGCTTTTTTTGCAGTAAGCGAAGGAAAAGAAGTAGTTTTGACAGGTTCTCAGCGTATGACGGAGCGCCCTATAAAAGTATTGGTTGAAGCCTTACAACAATTAGGTGCTCACATAGCTTACGAAAAAGAACCAGGATTCCCGCCTATCCGCATCAAAGGGCAAAAAATAACCCAATCCAAAGTGAGTATTCCTGCCAATGTGAGTAGTCAATACATTTCGGCTCTTTTGTTGGTAGCTCCAAAATTAGAAAACGGAATCGAATTAACCTTGGTTGGCGAAATTACTTCTGTTCCTTACATCAAAATGACATTGGCTTTGCTGAACGAAATTGGTGTAGAAACTAAATTTGAAGAAAATGTCATCACAGTCAAACCATTAACTACAAACTCTAAACAACAAACGCTAACAGTCGAATCCGATTGGAGTTCTGCGTCTTACTTTTTCAGTTTGGCAGCTTTGTCGAACGAAGCAGCTATCGTATTGAGTAGTTATAAAGAGTCAAGTTTACAAGGTGATTCGGCTTTGGTTGAAATCTACGCCAAAATGGGAGTCGAAGCTCGTTTTGAAGCAAACAACCTGACTTTGGTGAAACAGCCCAACTTCGATTATCAATCGGTTACTTTCGATTTGAATAATACACCAGATATTGCGCAAACCATTGTCGTTACTTGTCTAGGACTTGGTATAGGCTGTCATTTAACGGGACTACATACCCTAAAAATTAAAGAAACGGATCGCCTAGAAGCCCTTCGAATTGAACTTACAAAATTAGGAGCAGCCATTACTGTTACTAACGAAAGTTTGACTTTGGAACCGTCTAAAACCATTTTGCCTAATATCGCCATTGATACCTACAACGATCATCGTATGGCTATGGCTTTTGCTCCTTTAGCTTTGCGTGTTCCAATCATAATCAACAATGCTGAGGTCGTTTCTAAATCGTATCCTGATTTCTGGACAGATTTAAAAAGTTTAGGATTGCAATCTGCTGAGATCTAATTTCTGCTCCGTTTTATCGTTTTTTGGATGGGCTTTTACAAAGGTAAAAGTTTGTAAACGCCCGTCGTTGTGGCGATAAACAAAATAAACACCAAAACACTTGACAACGCCTATTTGAGAATCGTATATTTGCAGCCAGATTTTTATTAAGGCAGCATGTCTTAATACTTACTTCTAATATCTTAATACTCAAATATGAAATTATCCCACTTTAACTTCAATTTACCCAAAGAACTTTTAGCCGAATTTCCTGCAGAAAACAGAGACGAATCCCGTTTGATGGTAATCGATAGAAAAAAACAAACCATTGAGCACAAAATGTTCAAAGATGTAATTGATTATTTTGATGATGGCGATGTTTTAATCTTGAATAACACCAAAGTTTTTCCAGCACGTTTGTACGGAAATAAAGAAAAAACCGGAGCTAGAATTGAAGTTTTCTTGTTGAGAGAATTAAATGCAGAACAAAGATTATGGGATGTATTAGTAGATCCAGCTCGTAAAATCCGTATCGGAAACAAATTGTATTTTGGTGACGACGATTCATTAGTAGCTGAGGTAATTGACAATACAACCTCTCGCGGTAGAACCCTTCGTTTTTTATATGATGGTTCTTATGAAGAATTCAGAAATAAGTTAACCGAATTAGGTGAAACACCTATCCCAAAATACATCAATAGAGACGTAACTCCAGAAGATGCAGAGCGTTACCAGACTATTTATGCCAAAGAAGAAGGAGCAGTAGCAGCACCAACTGCGGGATTACACTTCTCTAAACATTTATTAAAACGATTAGAAATCAAAGGTGTTAAGTTTGCCGAAGTTACCCTTCACGTAGGTTTAGGAACCTTTAATCCAGTAGAAGTAGAGGATTTGTCTAAACACAAAATGGATTCTGAGGAGCTAAAAATCACACAAGAAGCCTGTGATGTTGTGAATGATGCTAAAGCAAGAAAAAAACGTATTTGTACCGTAGGAACTACTTCTATGCGTGCGGTAGAAAGCTCAGTTTCTTCTCAAAACACTTTAAATCCTTTTGATGGTTGGACCAATAAATTTATTTTTCCCCCTCACGATTTTAGCATTGCCACTTGTATGATTACCAATTTTCATACACCAAAATCAACCTTGTTAATGATGATTTCAGCTTTCTGTGGTCACGATTTAATGAGAAAAGCTTACGATGAAGCTATCAAAGAAGAATACAAGTTTTATTCTTACGGAGATGCCATGTTAATTCTTTAAATCAGATAAAAGCATATTTAATTAATCTCGTCAGCAATGGCGAGATTTTTTTTGGGCGTATTTCGGGCTGTACATTACAATAAAGAGCGCTGGCACTAACTATTGCTCCTACTGCGGGAGCTTCCGCTGGTCGCTTCCTCGTTAGGGCAATACTACAGTGCCAACGCTCTTTATTTCCATTACCATCCCTAACGCAACTCCTTTTCAAAACACTTTTAGCAATTTGTAGCTAACCTTTTTTTACTACATTTACCCCTCAAAACAACGCTTATGAATTTCAAAAATACGCTCGAATTTGCACAGCAATTAGATGCACAAGATTCGTTGAGAAGCTATCAAAACGAATTTATTTTCCCGCAAGTCAACAATCAAAAAGTAATTTATTTTACCGGAAACTCTCTTGGTTTGCAACCCAAAAGAACCAAAACCTATGTTGATGAAGTAATGAACGATTGGGCCAATCTTGCCGTTGAAGGTCATTTCTATGCAGACAAACCTTGGTGGGATTATCACGAACGATTTGCAGCACCATTAAGTAAAATTGTAGGCGCTTTGCCTAGCGAAGTGACGGTAATGAATACCCTAACGGTAAATCTTCACTTGCTGATGGTTTCTTTTTATCAGCCTACTTCAAGAAGGTATAAAATCATTTGCGAAGAAAAAGCCTTTCCTTCTGACCAATACATGTTTCAGAGTCAAGTGCAATTTCATGCTCAAAACAGCGGCATCAATCCAAACGATGCCATAGTCGAAATTAAACGCCGAGAAGGTGAACACAACATTCGTCTCGAAGATGTTATTAGCAAAATAAACGAAGTAGGCGATGAGTTGGCGTTGGTTTTAATCGGAGGAGTGAACTATTACACCGGCCAAGTTTTTGATATCAAAACCATCACTGCTGCAGGTCATAAAGTAGGAGCAAAAGTGGGGTGGGACTTAGCACACGCTGCTGGAAATATCAAACTAGAATTGCACGATTGGAATGTGGATTTTGCCGCTTGGTGCAGTTACAAATACATGAACTCAGGTCCCGGAAATACTTCGGGATGTTTTGTACATCAAAAACATCACAACGACAGTACCTTGTCAAGATTTGCGGGTTGGTGGGGACATAACAAAGAAAGACGTTTCAAAATGGAACCTCAATTTGACCCCGTTCACGGCGCAGATGGTTGGCAAATCAGTAATTTACCCATTTTATCCTTAGCGCCTTATTTGGCTTCGGTTCATTTATTTGACGAAGTTGGGATGGAGACATTGATTAAAAAACGTGACCATATTACTTCTTATTTAGAATTTATTTTACACGAAATAGATAAAGAAGTAGATAGCACTTTTGAAATAATTACTCCGAGTAATCCTGAGGAAAGAGCTTCGCAATTATCTGTTTTTTTACATGGAGAAGGTCGTAGTTTATTCGATTATTTGATGAAAAATGGAGTAATCACAGATTGGAGAGAACCCAACGTGATTCGTTTAGCACCTGTTCCATTATACACTTCGTATGAAGACATGTTCCATTTTGGACAAATACTCAAACGCGGAATTTTAGAAAAATAATAATGAGATTCACTTAAAATCACAAAGTCGACTAGATTAATTTAGCCGACTTTTTTATGTAATAAAATAAACAGGAAAGACAAAATACAGCAGGAAACTTATGATTAATTCAGGCGCTTCTATACTCATGAAATCTAGTACAGGTACATACTAAATGGTGCTTTGAGTAGCATTCATTTGTCTCAAACGTTGCTAATGCTGCTATTCTTTACTTTACTTCTATACAATTTAATTCTTGTTGAAAAGCATGTAATTGCATTTCTAGTTCTTTAGTAATCGATTCAAAATAACTAGTTTTTGGCAATAGATTTTGATAATAACTAATTCCCTCTAACATGTTTTTTTTGAATGATTGTAGTTTCTTAATTTGTGCTGCACTTGATGCTGATGCTACAGTTTTGCATTCGTTTTTAAAATAATCCAAATACATTTTAAGCTCTTTGATAAACACGTTTGGACGATGGGTTACTCGAAGTACAGTATCATTTCCATAAATGTGTTGAATCATTTTTTTCAACGAAACCTCTTGGTCAAAATAAGCTAAATTCGGTCCAGGACACACTACAATTCCTTGGTCTTGCCCTTTTATTGGAATATTGTTCTCCAAG
>CAUPCW010000054.1:0-21304 GCA_963509895.1 uncultured Flavobacterium sp. | reverse complement strand
TTGATATTTCGCTTTTTCATTCCAGCCAGCATTTCGTCAAAATCGGCCATAGTGCCCATTTCTTTCATAATGGCTTTGTAGTCGCTAATGTCATAGCCGTTGTCATCGTTGGGAGAAGCGCAAATAGGATTGAGCCAAATGGCATCTATGCCAAGGCTTTGTAGATAGTCTAGTCTTTGTGTGATTCCTTTTAAATCGCCTACACCATCGCCGTTGCTGTCTTGAAAACTACGAGGGTAGAGTTGGTAGATAATGGCTTCTTTCCACCATTTTTTGTCGATTGGGGTTTCTTTTTTTTGGGCATTGCTTGTGTTTGTGTAGCCTATTAGAAGAAGCACTAAGAGTAGTGAAGTACTGGTTTTCATATATGTAAAAATAATTTGTTAGCGGTCAAATATGGTGTCGCCTTATACTTATCGGTGTTTGTTTGCAACAAACTTTTTGCTAATGGCGATTTCATAAGTGTAATTTTCATTTGTAGAGATAAACTTAATTAGGATTGTATTTTGACGAGTTGTTTGCAAGAAGGCAAGTTGTGGCTCTCTAGCCCCGACAGTAGCGGCATCCTTTGCCTTTTTTCTTTAAAAGGGAAAGATATAGCGGATGGCGGGACGATGCTGGCAAAAAATGCCTTTGTTTGCTGCTTCTACTGCTCATTCTATTGCATTAATTTGTTGTGGGATGCATAAATTCATCGATTTCTTTTCGGGTTATTTTGGGGTTGGCCCCTTCTTGTGAAGCGACTAAGGCTCCTAATGCACAGGCAAAATTCAAGGCCTCTTGAGGATTATTTTCGGTGATTAAAACGCTCAGCAAGCCAGCCAAAAATGAGTCTCCAGCGCCTACGGTATCGGCTACTGTGACTTGGTATCCGCTGTTGTAATACAGTTGATTATTGGTAAATAATACGGCTCCGTGGCTGCCTTTGGTCACACAAATAGTGTTGGTGTTGGTTTTTTCGGCAATGAAGTGAATGTTTTGTTCTAACGAGTGATAGGGAGAGTTCAAGCAATTGGCTATTTCGTATAGTTCGTCATCATTGAATTTGATACAATCGGCTTCGAGCATTAATTCTAGAAGTAGCTCTTTGTTGTAGAAAGGAGCTCTGAGATTGACATCAAACACTTTGAATTTTGATAAAGCGATATAATTAAGAAGACTTTGATGCGCAATAGCATCACGACAGGCCAAACTACCAAAAACAAGTACATCTGCCCCAATTACTGCGGTTTCTCCTTCTTGTGTGTACTTGATTTTGTCCCAAGCTGCGGGATAATTGATGGTGTAGGTAGCAGAACCTTTTTCGTTTAAGTGTACTAAAACTTCGCCTGTTGGGTGTGTGCCGTTGATTTGGATGGTTTTGGTTGAAATACCTGTCGGCATCAGGCAGTCAATTACTTCTTGTCCATTTGAATCGGCTCCTATACAACTAATGATTTGTGTATTGATGCCTAATGATGCTAATCTAAGAGCTACATTTAAGGGTGCGCCGCCAATTTTTTTGTGCGTTGGAAAGATATCGAATAAGATTTCTCCAAAGCAAACTATCGATTTGGTGTTGGGTTGATTAATCATAAGCTTTCATTTTAGATTCAATTTCTTCAAGCGATAATCCTTTGGTTTCTGGCATCATAAAGAGTACAAAAACGAGTTGCAAGAGCATCATAAAGGCGAAAAAAGCAAAAATTGGCCAAGGATTTTCTTTGTAAATATCGATAACAATAGGACCAACTAAGGTGATTAAAGCCGCAAAAATCCAGTGAATTCCTGTGCCAAAAGCTTGCCCATTGGCGCGAACGGTATTGGGGAAAATTTCGGAAATGAAAACCCAGATTACGGCTCCTTGTCCGATGGCGTGAGATGCAATAAACAGCATAATAGACAGCAATAAAACTACTGAGCCCAGTTGCGAATAGAAAGCAAAAGCAACCATAGTTAAGCTTATAATGTATCCCAACGAGCCAATTAACATAAGTTGTTTTCGGCCTAAAACATCTATTAAACGCATTCCGATTAGGGTGAAAACCAAATTGGTCACACCAATCAAAATGGAATTAAACAAGGATTCTTTTGCTCCTAATCCTGCCATTTCGAGAATTTCTGGGGCATAATAGAGTATGAAATTGATACCTGATAGTTGATTGAAAAAAGCCAATAGAAAGGCTAGAATAATCGGAAACTTATACTTTTTTGAAAAGAAGGAATCTGAAGTTGCAGTCGTTGTTACGTCTTTTTTGATTTCATTAAAACTTTCTTTAGCCTGAGCAGGAGCATAAATCATTTCTAAAACAGCTAAACCCGCTTGGTCATCTTTTTTAGTAAGAATAAGCCATCTAGGGCTTTCAGGAATTCTAATTATAATGACGCTGTAAATTAATGCTGGTAAGGCAACAATACCAATCATCCAACGCCAATCGTTTTCACCGCCAAAACCTTCGAAAAAATAGTTTGAAAAAAAGGCAATCAGTATTCCGAATACGATGTTAAACTGAAATAAGGTTCCCAATTTTCCACGATTTTCTGGGCTTGAAATTTCCGAAATATAGATGGGAGCGGCTACCGAAGAGGCGCCAACACCAATTCCGCCAATGAATCTAAAAAAAGAAAATACATAAGGATTGGGAGCCAATGCTGAGCCTAGTGCCGAAACCAAAAAGAGGATGCCTATCCAAAGCAGTGTTTTTTTTCTCCCCCATTTATCGCAAGGATAACCACCCAAAAGAGCGCCTAATACCGTTCCCCATAGTGCCATAGACATTATAAAAACACCATGAAATAAAGGAGTGGTGTGCCATAATTCCTTTATAGGTAAATTGGCTCCAGAGATAACTACAGTATCAAAACCAAATAAAAATCCAGCTACTGCAACAGTAAGTGACCAGTTTCTAACATTATTCATTCTTTGCTATTTTTTTAGGCCAAATACTGCTAATGCTACTAATGGTAAAATCATGCAGTTCTTGGTCTTCGGTTGATAAAATACTTAATTGTGTGTAGGGTTTTTGAGGGAAAATTTGCTCAGTGAAACTATATAATCCATCATTCAAGAAAAGCTCTATAGAGGACCAGTCCAGAATGATTTGAAAATCAATTTGTTTGGTAACAAGTGCTGAAACGTTAGAGTTATGGATGTCTTTTCCAAAGTTTTTTTCAAAGGCAACTTTTCCAGATTTTCGGCGGTCAATGCTAAACGTTTTTGATTGGGGATTATAATGGAGCACTAACGAATCTTTTACGTCATTGGAAAAAACCAATTGTAAGTCTTGGTTAGCTGCTTTGAATCGGATTTCGGATTGGTTAAAAGCATCATACTTGAAAATGGTTTTTTGATTGGCTTTTAATGGGATTTTATTAGAGGTAAAGGCTGGTTTTTGCAGCTCTTTAAAAGCTGCAATAGGTTTGTTTTTCAGAAGATAATCTCCATTTATTTTTGTCAGTTCAAGTGTTCTTGGCAGTGTCATAGCGCTTCTCCAATTTTTGGTAGGAGTATTTCTGGCATATAACCAATTACTCATCCATCCTATGAATATTCTTTGGTTATTGGGAGCATCATTGTAGGTAACACCAGCATAATTGTCAGTGCCAAAGTCAATCCACTTAGGTTCTTTTTGAGTGCTAGTAAATGTTTTTCCATCAAAATCCCCCACAAAATATTGAGTCCCCGAACCTCCATTTGGAGCACCAGGATTGATGCTTATAATTAAAATCCATTTTTCTTCTTTGTCACCATTTACTTTTAATTTGAAGATGTCAGGGCATTCCCAAACACCACCGTGGGCGCCATACTGTTTTCCAAATTCACTTTCTTTAGTCCAATTGATCAGGTTTTTTGAAGTGTAAAATTCTGCGTGGTTCCCAGCAACAAGTGCCATATTCCAGATGTTGGTCTCTGAATTCCAAAATACCTTTGGGTCTCTAAAATCTTTTTTGTTAGTGTTACTTATGATAGGATTTCGCTCGTATTTTTTCCACGTTTCTCCTTCATCAAGGCTGTAAGCGAGCCCCTGAGATTGTGTATTTATTTTGCCTGCTTTTTCAAATGCCATATTATGATACGTAAAAATGGCTACCATTGGCGGATGTTCTTTGGTTCCAAATCCAGAAGTATTGTTGTAATCAATTACCGCACTTCCGGAGAAAATTAATCCCAACTCATCAGGAAATAAAGCTATTTTCTTGTGTTGCCAATGTATCAAATCGGTACTTGTTGCATGTCCCCAATGCATTGGTCCCCAAACAATATCTTCAGGATAGTATTGGTAGAACAAATGATAGACTCCTTTGTAAAATACCATTCCATTTGGGTCATTCATCCATTTTTTTTGGGGTGTAAAATGAAATTGTGGTCGATACGGTTCCAAAAAAAGTTGGTCTTGATTTGAAGTGAGAGTAACAGCAGTAGGTATCGAGAATTCATTGTCTTTTACTTTCTCACACCCCATATTCAAGAGACAAAGGAGAGCAAGTATTAAATATGTCTTTGGGAGTACTTTCATCTTTTTTAGTTTAACCATCTTATAAAAATAGCATTCCTTTTTCAAATTATGGAAGGGTAAAAAATCGAAAACGATTTCGATTTTTTCGAAAACGATTTCGATTCTGAATTGAGCGACTTAGTGGTAAAATGAAATTTTTTAAATGTAAATACTTTAAATTTGAAATTATTTTAACATTAAAAATATGAAATCAACAATCATTAAGATTGCCGCTATTTTTCTTTTTAGTCCATTTTCTCAGGCTCAGACGCAATCCGACGAATGGAATTTGGTAGCGAATTCTCGAGACAATTATTATGGTGTGGCTATGGCCAATGGTCAAATTGGGATTGTTACCGATGCGACTCCGCTCAAAACCAAAGAAATCATTCTCAATGGAGTTTATGATGGTAGTCCAGAGAACGGCATCAGTAGAATTGTTCGTGGGATTGAATTTTTGAACCTGAGATTAGTAATCAATGGGGAAGAAGTGACGGCTTCAAATATAGATACATGGGAACAAGTAGTTGCTATGAAAGAAGGAACAAGCACGACTTCGTTTCGATTTAAAGATGTGGCTACTATTGAATACACTATTTTGGCGAATAGAGCTTTGCCTTTTTCTGCGATGGCTATTGTGAAAATCACACCTTTGAAAGATATTGAAGTGACTGCTGCAAATTATATGACAGTTCCCGAAGAATTAAAACACGCCAAAAGACAATATAGAGTATTGAAAGACAACCAATATCTAATGCCTATTTTTGGAACTACTGCACAAACTTTGACAGGTAAATATAAAGTCGCAGCGTCAACCACTTTTCTGTTTGATGGTACTAGTGAAACATTAGAACCAAAAGGCGATGAAGTTGGTTTTTCTAAAAAATTAAGCAAAGGAAAAGGTTTTCGTTTTGCAATTGCTGGAGGAATTTGTACTTCAAAAGATGTTACGGACCCTTTGAATGAGTCCGAAAGACAACCTATTTATGCTTTGCAAGAAGGGATTGATAAATTGTTGTTCAAACACAAAAAAGCTTGGGCCGATTTGTGGAAGTCTGGAGATATTCAGATAGAAGGCGATTTAGATGCGCAACAACGAGTACGTTTTGCATTGTATAATTTGTATTCCTTTATTCGTCCAGATTCAAGGCAAAGCATAGCGCCAATGGGCTTGTCTTCTCAGGGGTACAATGGTCATATATTTTGGGATACGGAGCTTTGGATGTTTCCAACTTTGTTAGTCTTACAACCAGAAATGGCTAAGTCGTGTTTGGATTATCGTTCTGACCGTTTGACAAAAGCCAAGCAAAAAGCAAGTATTTATGGTTATCAAGGGGCAATGTTTCCTTGGGAATCTGATGACACAGGAGAAGAAGCTACGCCGACTTGGGCACTAACTGGAATTTTCGAGCAACACATTACGGCAGATGTGTCTATTGCTTTTTGGAATTATTTTGCAATGACACAAAATCAATCTTGGTTACGAAATGAATGGGAGGTTTTGAAACAAACGGCCAATTTTTGGGTCAGTAGAGCAGTAGAAAATCCGGATGGAAGCTATTCCATTCATAATGTGGTTGGTGCAGACGAATATGCTCAGCATGTTGATGATAATGCATTTACCAACGCTTCGGCCATAGAAAGTTTGAGAAACACGATTAAAGCAGCAAAGATTTTAAATGAAAAAGTAAATGAAGAATGGATTAAGGTTTCGGAAAAATTAGTGATTCATAGAGAAAATGGAATCACACAAAATTACAAAGGATACAAAGGGCAAATGATAAAACAAGCTGATGTTAATTTATTGGCCTATCCATTGCACATCATAACAGAAAAAGAACAAATCAAAAAGGATTTAGAATATTATGCTGATAAAATTGACAAGAAAGATGGTCCTGCAATGGCTTCTGGTGTTTTATCTGTTTTGTATGCGCGATTAGGAGATCGTGATAAGGCATATGACTATTTTGTAAAATCGTATTTAGCTAATAGTCGTCCGCCATTTGGAGTGTTCTCAGAATCAGCTAATAGCAATAATCCTTACTTTGCTACAGGTGCTGGTGCCATGCTTCAAGCGGTAATTTATGGCTTTGGTGGGGTTGAACAAACGGATAAGGGATTGCAATTTAATAAAGGTATTTTGCCTAAAAAATGGAAATCTTTGAAGATTATTGGTATTGGAACCGATGAAAGAATAATTACAGTAAATTAATAGTTAGGATTGATGGGATTATTTTCTTGTTTTAACTCCTTGATTTTTCATAGAATACAAAAACAATTTGATTTTTATTTATAAAAGAAGCGTTTTGATTGAGTTATTCTCATTGTGAGTAACGATTTTAATGATTTGATTGTTTAATCAATAGAATTTTTTCTTAAAAAAAAGCCACAAAAAAGAATAATATGTTTTTTTTAGTGGTTTTTTTTATGTTTTATATAAAATAAATATTAAAATTTTGAAGTATCTATTTTAAAATCGAAAACGTTTTCGGTTCTACGAAAACGTTATAGTTATGCTTTTTCTTAAATTTATCATAAAACATTGCTTAAGTTTGATTTGTATAATAAAAGCAATAACCAATTTTAAAAAAATTATTAACCAACTTATTTATTACGTATGAAAAATAGTCTACTAAAAGGCTTGCTGATGTTTCTAACGGTTCTTTGCACAGGCATGGCCTACTCGCAAGAAATCACAGGGAAAGTATCAGATGCCAGTGGCCCACTTCCTGGGGCCAATGTATTGGTAAAAGGAACCAGTATTTCAGCTCAAACCGATTTTGATGGAAAATTTATCTTAAGAAACGTTAGCTCAGACGCTGTTTTGGTATTTAGTTACATCGGTTTAAAGTCACAAGAAGTTAACGCCGCAGGTAAAAGTGTAATCAATGTTATGCTTAAAGACGATTCTGCCGAACTGAAAGAAGTGATTGTAGTAGGTTATGGAACTGTAAAAAAGAAAGATGCTACAGGTGCTGTGGACATCGTTACAGCAAAAGACTTCGATAATGTTTCAGCAGTTTCTCCTGCAGAATTATTGAGAGGTAAGGTATCAGGGGTGCAGGTGACTCAATCAAGTGGGGAGCCAGGGGCAGCTATTTCTGTGAGAATTAGAGGGAATTCATCAATTCGTTCTGGTAATAATCCATTGTATGTTGTTGATGGTGTGCCACTAGATGGTGGTGAAGTTTCCTCAGGAGGTAATGATATTGCAGGTTTGGGTTCTTCTTCTGCAAGAAACCCATTGAATTTCTTGAATCAAAATGATATTGAGAGTATTTCCATATTAAAAGACGCTTCATCGACAGCAGTTTATGGATCTAGAGGTGCAAATGGAGTTATCGTGATTACTACTAAAAAAGGAAAATCTAAAGCGCCTAGTTTAACATATGGTACTTCTATGAGTTTTAGTTCTATCTCTGGAGATTTCAAATTGTTAAGTGGTGACGAATTTGTTGCTGCTGGAGGTCCTGACAGAGGTTCAAGATCTTACAATTGGGAAGATGCGATTTTAAGAAATGGATTTTCGCAAAATCATGATTTAACTTTTAGTAGTGGTACTGAAAACTCAAACACTAGAGTTTCAATAGGTGCCACAAGTACTGATGGTATTGTTAAAAACACAGGTATTGATAAATACACAATAGCTTTTAGTAACAACAATAACTTTTTTAATGGTCGTTTAAAAGTTGATACGAATGTTATTTATGCTGCGTTGAATGACCAAACTACATTAGTTAGTAACAATGCAGGGTATATTGGGAATTTAATTGGCACAGCTTTGTATTGGAATCCAACATTACCTACTTATCAACCTGACGGTTCTTATACTTATGTGGGTGATGATTATTTAAATCCTGTTCAATTATTGAATTCCTACAAAGATTATACAAACACCAACAAATTGTTAGCTAATGTTAATGCTACACTTAAAATCACAGACCATTTAAAGTATAAGTTTTTATTTGGTGTAGAAACATCTAATTCAACTAGAAAACGTCAGTTATTGCCGACAATGAGAATTGCCAGTGACGATTTAACAGGTAATGATGCTGCAAATGGTGGAGCATTAAAAAGAGGTTTTGCTGAAATTTCAGGCATCAATAAGTTTAATAAAACTTTTGAGCATACATTATCTTATGATAATAGTTTTAGTGATAATTTTCAGTTAAATGGATTGTTAGGTTTTTCATACTATTCATATGATACTAATGGTAACAATGCTAGAGGTCAAGGATATGTTGTGGAGCAAACTAATTTAATTGATAATATTCAAGGGGGTATTGCTCAAGAATTTAGAGCTAATTCATTTAAGAATAATATTGAGTTGCAATCTTATTTTGCTAAAGCCGAAATTGTTTTATATAAAGATTTAGTGGTTACGGGTTCTATTCGTGCGGATGGATCAACTAAATTGGGAGCTGATGATAAATGGGGTTATTTCCCTGCCGTTGGAGCTGCTTATAAAGTTATCAATTCAAAAGAAGGAATGGTTAATGACTTTAAACTTAGAGGAAACTATGGAATTACAGGTAACCAAGAATTTCCTGTAAATTCAGCTCTTTCTAAAGCAATTTATGGAAATGGAGGTACGCCTCAAACAGTTTCTGGTGCCAATAGTTTATTGCGTTGGGAAACAACTACTTCTTATGGTATAGGTACAGATTTCTCATTACTAAATAATAGATTAACAGGTTCGTTTGATTATTTTCACAGGGACACAAAAGACTTAATTGCTCCAGTACCACAAGCTACTGCACAGCCAGGTCCAGGATCTAATAGAAGTGTTAACTTGCCAGGTAACTTAATCAATAGTGGTTTTGAGGTTGCTTTAAATTACAAAATTATTGATACAGAAGATATGAGTTGGAATTTTTCTGCTAATGCAGCTTTCTTGAAAAACTCTATTGAGAATTTTGGTTCTGTTCAATTGTTAGCAGGTGGAATTAATGGACAAGGATTATCAGGAGCATATGCTGAGGTAATCAAAGACGGATATCCTTTGTATACTTATTACTTATATGATTTTAAAGGGTATGATGCTGGAGGTAATTCTATTTATACTGCAGCTGATGGATCAGAAACTGGTCTTGGTAATGCTGATAAAGTATATTTAGACAAACAACCATTGCCTAAAATAAATTTAGGTTTCTCAACCAACTTTACTTACAAAGCTTTTGATGCTAGTACTTCTTTCTATGGAGCATTTGGTCATTATTTGTATAACAATACAGCTAATGCTTACTTCTTTAAAAGTGCTTTGTTAGGTGGTAGAAACGTAACACCACAAGTGGCTTCATCTCCACAAAATGGTTCTGATCCAAATTCACCTTCTACTAAATATCTTGAAAAAGGTGATTTCTTAAGAATGGGTAATTTAACTTTAGGCTACACTTTTAGAGGTGCAGCTATGGAAAGATTCAAAATAAATTCTGCAAGATTTTTTGTTAGTGCGAATAATCTATTTGTAATTACAAGTTATTCAGGATTTGACCCAGAGGTTGATACAAATAAAGCACTTAATGGTGTGCCTTCCGCAGGTATGGATTACTTATCCTATCCAAGAGATAAAAGCTTTGCCGTAGGACTTAATGTAACATTTTAATTTTAAGCGAAATGAAAAGAATAAATATAATAAAGAGCATCTTTTTTGTAGGTACAGTAGCTTTTGGAGTTAGTTGTACTAATTTAGATGAACAAGTTTTGGATGGTTTTGAAACTCCTAGTAATAGTAGTGGTAATGTGAATACTGGTGCTTTCTTGCAGTCAGCTTATGAAGGGCTAAGAAGTTTTCAAGGTCAAGGAGGATTGTTCACCATGGATGAAATGTCTGGTGATGGATTGGTTGGGCCAACACGCGGTGGTGACTGGGATGATAATGCAAAATGGAGACAATTTCACGTACATACTTGGGGGGCAGATAACGAAGAAATTCGTAATGCTTACAATGATTTATTGACTAATGTTTATAATTGTAATTTAGTAATAAATAATACTGCAACGGATGATCAAAAAACGCAAGCTCGTTTTTTAAGAGCTTTTTACTATTACCATGTTATTGATTTGTTTGGTCAAGCACCTTACAGAGAAGCAGGATCACTTGTAACAGATAATCCAAAGTTTTGGACTAGAAAAGAAGCAACAGCATTTGCTATTGCTGAATTAGAAGCTATTGTTAGTAAATTGCCTGCAAGAGTTGCAAATGATGCAAGTTTTGCGAGTAAAGACGCTGCAAATTTCTTGTTAGCAAAATTATACTTGAACAAAGCCGTATTTAATGCTGATAATGCCGCGGGACCTTACACTTTTGATGCTGCTGACATGAATAAAGTAATTGGCTTTGTAGATGCTATAACTTCTAGTTCTTTGTCATCTAATTATTGGAGTAATTTTGCCCCAACAAATAATACCTCAAATGAAATTTTATTTTCTTCTAAAAATGTTTTAGGAAATGGTGGAGGTATTCAATCTCGTTGGAGAATGGGAATGCACTACAATCAAACTCCAGATGGATGGAATGGGTTTGCAACTGTAGCAGAATATTATAATAAATTTTCAGCTTCTGATGCTCGTAGACAATATTCTACGCCTTCAATCATTGCTAATTTTGGTAATCCAATTGGGTTTCAAGTGGGACAAATGTATAAGCCAGGTGGAGTTGTTGCTTTAAAAGACAGAAAAGATAATCCTCTTATCTTTACCCCTAGTGTAACTATGATTGTAACTGGAAATGCTATTGAAACTGCAGGTATTCGTACTCAAAAATACGAACCAGATAATGCTAATTTAGGAGCTCCTGAAAATGACTACGTATTAATGCGCTACTCTGATGCCTTGTTGATGAAAGCAGAAGCAGCATTAAGAGGCGGAACAGGTGGTGCAGCTGTTGCAAAAACCATTATTGATCAAGTTGGTTTAAGAGCAAATCTTCCTGCGGGAACTACTCCAGCTACTCTTGATGGTGTATATTTAGAAAGAGGTAGAGAATTATGGTATGAAGGATGGAGAAGAAACGATATGATTCGTTTCGGTAAATTCTTAGGCCCAAGAGAGTTAAAACCAGCAACTTCAGATCCAAAATATGCATTGTATCCAATTCCAGCAGACGCTTTGTTTAATCCAAATGTTAAACAAAACCCTGGTTATTAATACTTTTTGGTTTAGATTAAATTTTGTTTTGTGTTAGTTTAAAAAGAGGGTAGAGATACCCTCTTTTTCTTTAAAAGTATTTCTGTAAGTTGTTTTTTTTTACATTATATTTCTATAAATTACAAATCTGTAAAGACAGTAAAAAAATAATTAAAACCTACCCATTATTATGTTGCAACGATTATTTCTCTTAGCAATTGTAACACTTTTTTTCTCGAATTGTTCCAAGGTTAAAACCGATACTTTATTTACTCAAATGCCTTCTTCAGATACTGGAATTGATTTCGTTAATGAAGTTAAAAATGGAGTAGATATGAACATTTTTAAGTATCGAAATTTTTATAATGGGGGCGGAGTAGCTATAGGAGATGTTAATAACGACGGGCTTTCAGATGTCTACTTTACTTCTAATTTAGGTAAAAATAAACTCTATCTTAATAAAGGGAATTTTAAGTTCGAAGATATTTCTTTGAAAGCTGGTGTCGAAGGAAAAAAAGTGTGGTCGACAGGAGTCGTAATGGTTGATGTTAATGCCGACGGATTGCTAGATATTTATGTTTGTAATGCCGGAAATAGTAAAGGAAGTCAACAAAACAATGAGCTTTTCATTAATAATGGGAATTTAACCTTTACTGAAAAAGCCGAAGAGTACAATCTTGCCGACACTGGAATTACAACACATGCCGCTTTTTTTGATTATGATAAAGATGGCGATTTAGATGTTTATATTCTTAATAATAGCTTTATTCCTGTAAGTAGTTTGAATTATTCCAACAAAAGAGAACTGCGCGATAAAGATTGGGATGTAGCCGATGTATTAAAAGGCGGAGGCGATAAATTATTGCGTAACGACAACGGAAAGTTTATCGACGTGAGTGAATCTGCGGGTATTTACGGAAGTTTAATAGGTTTTGGTCTGGGAGTAACAGTGGGTGATGTAAATGGAGATTTGTATCCAGATATCTATATTTCGAATGATTTTTATGAAAGAGATTATTTGTATATCAACAACAAAAACGGAACTTTTTCAGAAAAAATTCAAGATTGGACGTCACACATTAGTCAATCCTCGATGGGGGCAGATATGGCCGATATTAACAACGATGGTAAAGCCGATATTTTTGTGACCGACATGTTGCCAGAACCAGATGATCGATTAAAAACGACCACTAGTTTTGAGAATTACGATTTATTTTCTCGCAAATTAAATTTGGATTTCTACAATCAATACATGCAGAATACACTGCAAGTAAATAATGGAAATCAACAGTTTGATGAAATTGCGAATTATGCTGGTGTGGCTAAAACCGATTGGAGTTGGGGTGCTTTGTTGTTCGATATGGACAATGATGGTTTAAAAGATATTTACGTTTGTAACGGTATTTATCATGACTTAACCAATCAAGATTTCATGGACTTTTTTGCTAATGAATTGATGCAAAAAATGGTAATTACTGGAAAAAAAGCGGAAATTGAAACCATTATCAATAAAATGCCTAGTACGCCAATACCTAATTATGCCTATAAGAATAATTCTAATCTTACTTTTTCGAATCAAGCGATAAATTGGGGACTTGATACACCTGGTTTTTCTAATGGTGCAGCTTATGGTGATTTAGACAACGATGGCGATTTAGATTTGGTAGTAAATAATGTCAACATGGAAGCCTTTGTTTACAAGAATAATTCTGAAAAAAACAAACAAAATCATTTCGTTAAGGTTAAATTGAAAGGAGATCAGCAAAATAAATTTGCAGTGGGGAGCACAGTAGAATTGTTCTCTGGTTCCGAAATTTTAAGGCAAGAACTCATTCCGTCTCGTGGTTTTCAATCGTCTATAGATTATATAATGACCTTCGGAATCGGAACTAAAAAAATAGATTCCTTACAAGTTATTTGGCCGAACGGAAAAACGCAAACCATTAAAAAAGTAACGAACAATACAACGATTCAATTGAATATTTTGGACGCCAAGTCTGATTTTGTAGTTAAAAGTAACGCTTCAAAACCCTTGTTTTCTGAGGCTAAAACTACATTCTTAGCACATAAAGAAAATGATTATATAGATTTTGACTACGAAGGGTTGATTTCTAAAATGATATCGCAAGAAGGTCCAGCCTATGCCGTTGCAGACTTAAATGGAGATGGAAATGAAGATGTTTTTATTGGCGGTGCCAAAGGTCAATCGGCTCAAGTTTATATCAATAAAGGGAAAGGAAATTTTGCTGTAACCAGCCAAAAGGACTTCCAGAAAGATGCTAGTTTTGAGGATACAGCAGCTGCTTTTTTTGATGCCGATAAGGATGGCGATATGGATTTATTAGTGGGTTCTGGAGGAAATGAAAAAACTGATCAAGCCAATTACAAAAACAGATTGTACTTGAATAATGGAAAAGGCATTTTTACAAAAAGTACAACTACTCTTCCAACGACAAATAATAATGTGGCTGTGATTGCTCCTTATGATTTTGATAACGATGGTGATAACGACGTTTTTATCGGAAGTCGAAGTGTACCTGGAGTGTATGGGATTGATCCAAAACACTTGTTGTTAGAGAATGATGGCAAAGGGAATTTTACCAATGTAATCGACAAAAAAGCTTTTAAAGTCAATGCTTACGGAATGATCACTGATGCCGTTTGGGAAGATATTGATAACGATTCCAAAAAAGATTTGATCTTGGTTGGTGAATGGAATACACCCGTGATTTTCAAAAACACAGGTCGAAGATTGACTACTTTTTCATCTAACTTGACCGAATGGAGTGGATTTTGGAATACGGTTCAATGCGTTGATTTGAATAATGATGGAAAGAAAGATTTGATTCTAGGTAACAAGGGAACCAATACTTCTTATAAAGCAACAAAGGAAAAACCAATGAAATTGTACATTAATGATTATGATAACAACGGAACGATAGAGCAAATTACTACTCAAACCATCGATGGTAAAGACAAGCCCTTGCATTTGAAACAAGAATTGGCCAAGCAAATTCCGATGATTAAAAAGAAGAATTTGAGCTACACTGATTATTCTAAAAAAACGTTTCAAGAACTTTTTGATACTGAAGTGATCAATAATTCAGTTCAAAAAACAGCGAAAATGCAAGAAAGTTGTGTCGCTATCAACAAAGGGAATGGTAAGTTCGAAATTCAAGTTTTGCCCAAAGAAGTGCAGTTTTCAAGCGTCAACGCCATAGCGACTATGGATATTAATAAAGACGGTATCCTAGACTTAATACTAGGAGGAAATCAATATGGATTTAAACCTCAATTTTCAAGACTTGACGCAAATTTTGGTAGTGTGCTTTTAGGCAATAAACAAGGAAAATTTACTTGGGTTCCTTACCCAAAATCAGGATTTTTTATGAGAGGTGAAGTCAAGCATTTGCAAGTCATCAAGAACAAAAATAATACAACGGCGGTTTTGGCTGTACTCAATAACAATGCGCCTAAACTTTTTATAAGCAATGAATAATTTTTTTAAAATAGGTCTAGCCTCATTAGTATTGACGGCATGTTCACAAAAAGAAGCACCACTTTTTGACAAACTCGATCCTGAAGAAAGTAATATCACTTTCAAAAATGAGTTAATTGAGTCCAAAAACATTTCCATTTTAGATTATCTCTATTATTATAATGGGGGTGGAGTGGCCTTGGGCGATATCAATAACGACGGATTAGTAGATGTGTATTTTACTTCCAATCAAGGAAAAAACAAATTGTATCTCAATAAAGGGAACAACCAATTTGAAGATATTTCAGTCAAAGCAGGTGTAGAAGGGCAAAGTGATTGGAGTGCAGGTACAGTAATGGCCGATGTGAATGGTGATGGATATTTAGATATTTATGTGTGTGCTGTGGTTGGTATTCATGGTTTTGAAGGTCATAACGAGCTTTTTATCAATAATAAGAACAACACCTTTACAGAGAGCGCTGCAGAATATGGTCTCGATTTAGACAATTATAGCTCATCAGCGGCTTTTTTAGATTATGATTTAGATGGAGATTTAGACATGTATTTGCTAAACCACGCAGTACATTCTGAACTGTCTTTTGGAAATGCTACTATCAGAAACAAAAGAAGTTACGAATGTGGTGATAAATTGTTCCGAAATGATAACGGAAAATTTGTTGACGTTAGCGAAAAGGCGGGCATTTTTGGCGGAGCCAATGGGTATGGTTTAGGAATTGCTGTTTCAGATTTTAATTTGGATGGTTACCCTGATATTTACATTGGAAACGATTTTCACGAAGATGATTATTATTATTTGAATAATGGAGACGGAACTTTTACGGAAAGTTTGAAACAGTTTTTCGGACATACTAGTCGATTTTCAATGGGTGTAGATGTTGCCGATGTGAATCATGATGGTTTCCCAGATATCTTAAGTTTAGACATGTTGCCTGAAGACGAAAAGGTGTTGAAAGCTTCTTTGGGTGATGATAATGTACAAATGCTAAAAGTGCGTACCGAAAAATTAGGCTACCATTATCAATACACCCGCAACATGCTGCAACTGAATCAAGCGGGGAACCACTTTACAGAAACCGCTCTTTTGAGTGGGATTGCTGCAACGGATTGGAGTTGGAGTACACTTTTTGCCGATTATGATCAAGATGGTGAACAAGATATTTTTGTAGCCAATGGTATACCTAAACGCCCTAATGACCTTGATTATGTTAAGTATTATTCCAATGATCAAATAAAAAGCAAACTCAATACTACTAAACTTCTTGACAAGGAAGCTCTAAAAAAGATGCCAGCTGGAAACGTAACCAATTATGTGTTTCAAGGAAGTACAGATTTGACATTTAAAGACCGCTCGAAAGACTGGATAGCAAATGATTCTATTATTTCTAATGGAAGCGGATATGCCGATATTGATAATGATGGCGATTTGGATATCATCACCAATAATACCAATGCTGTAGCCACAGTGTATCAAAACAAAACCGATAAAAAAGCTAATTTTTTAAAAATAAAATTGCGTTTTGAGGGCAAAAACACTTTTGGTATTGGGACAAAAGTCATCTCTTATGCTAAAGGACAAAAGCAATTCAAAGAGTTACAAACCACTAGAGGGTTTCAATCTTCCTCTGAACCGATAGTTCATTTTGGCTACGGAAAAATAAATGCTATCGATTCTTTAGTAGTGATTTGGCCCGACAAAACTTGTCAGACGTTGAAAAAGGTAAAAGCCAATCAAACAATAACAATAAGAGCGAATAAAAATAGAAAAGCATTCAATTATCAATCGCTGCACCCCCAGGTTTTGCCTGTTTTGCAAAAGATAAAGGGAAATTTAGGGATTGATTTTGTACATAAAGAAAATGATTTTATTGATTTTATGGCTCAAAAATTAATTCCTTATCAGCGATCAGATCGTGGTCCTGCAACGGCTATTGGAGATTTGAATGCTGATGGAAAAGAAGATATTTTTTTCGGAGGAGCTAAAGGAAAATTCGCTCAGATTTATATTCAAGGCGCGAAGGGATTTGTGAAAAAATCATTTATTGATGTTATTAAAGATTCTATCTATGAAGATGCTTCCGCAGTTATTGGAGATTTCGATGGCGATAAGAAAAACGATTTGTATGTAGCCTCAGGTAATGGCGAGAATGCTCAAAATTTAGAAGATAGATTGTATTTAGGCAGTCAATTACAAAAAGTAGCTTTACCATTAATTCGCCAAAACGCATCGGTTGTAAGAGCTTTTGACTACGATTATGATGGTGATTTGGATCTTTTTGTTGGAAATAATTCTCAATTCAATCGTTTTGGTAGTGCACCTGATTGTTATTTGTTGAACAACAATAAAGGAAAGTTTACTATTGTTCAGAACAAAACCTTTGAAGGTATTGGTATGGTTACCGATGCTATTTTTACCGATTTTGACGCAGATGGACAAGCGGATTTGATTGTAGTAGGAGAATGGATGCAACCCACATTTTTTTCCAATAAAAAAGGGAAATTCACCAATGTCACCGCTAAGGTTAGTACCGAAAACAATAACGGACTTTGGCAAGCGATTCAGCCTTTTGATATAGACCACGATGGCGATCTCGATTATTTACTGGGCAATTGGGGAATGAATTCTAAGTTTAAAGCATCGGCAACTTTCCCTTTGAAAATGTACTATGATGATTTTGATAGTAATGGCTCATTTGAAACTATTGTAGCCAAAGAAAAGAACGGAAAGTATTATACCACTATGGGCTTAGACGAATTAGCAGAACAATTTAGTGGCATGCTCAAAAAGAAATTCAACAGTTATCAATCTTTTGCAGGCAAAACTCTTGAAGAAGTTTTTGATCCTAAAATGCTAGAAAAAGCCAAACTATACGAAGTGCATAACCTAAAATCAGGGTATTTGAAAAATGATAAAGGCCACTTTGTTTTTGTGCCATTCACCAATAAAATGCAAGTAGCTCCAATCAATTGTTTTGTGCAAGCTGATTTTATGGGTGATTCAAAACCCGAAGTGTTTGCTGCTGGAAATTACTTTGGTGTTTCTCCTTACCAAAGCCGTTTTGATGGATTTTCGGGGGCATTAATCCAAGATCAAAAAACGATTTTAATGGGTGAAACCATCGGCATTGATTTGACTCAAAAAGCGGTACGCCATTTAGATATAATTACGGTAAATAACTTAAAATACATGTTGGTCACTATTAATAATAAACCCGCAGAGGTGTATCAAATAAATGCAAAAAAATAATAAACCAAATTTATAAATTGACCCAAATGAAATCTTCAATTTTAACCCTGCTGTGTGTTTGTTTTATTGCTGTTTCTTGTCAAAAGGAAAAAGCAATAGCAATTACCTCAAATGACTATTGTGCAGCTGTAGATACTGTTACAGGTATTATGGTTCACGATATTTTTTCGCCGCCTGTGGCTAGTAGAATTTATGCTTATCCTAATATTGCTGCCTATGAAATTATGGCACAAAACAGTACGGAATATCAAAGTTTGCAAGGGCAATTGCAAGGGCTCGATGCGATTCCGATGTTAGATAAAAAAAGTGGAGTCAATGTACCATTGGCAGCTTTGATTGCGCACATGGAAGTGAGTAAGAAGTTGGTTTTTTCAGAACAAGCCATCGAGAAATACCGCGATAGCTTGTATGCAAAATGGAGTGATGAGAATGAAAAAGAATTCGAAGTTTCGAAAGAATATGCTTTAAAAGTAGCCGACCATATCTCAAAATGGATGGGAAAAGACAACTACAAAGAAACGAGAACCATGCCTAAATATTCGGTGCATGCTGACCAACCGGCTCGTTGGCAACCCACGCCACCCGCATACATGGATGCTGTTGAACCACATTGGGGAAAGATTAGAACTTTAGTGATGGATTCATCAGCTCAGTTTAAACCCAAAGCGCCTTTTCCTTTTTCTACGAATAAAAATTCTGATTTTTATAGAGAAGCTAAAGAAACTTATGATGTAGGCAATAAGATTTCTAAAGATTTATTGGCTATGGAAAAGACCAAAAGCACCAAAATTCCAGAAGAATCTGCTATAGCCACTTTTTGGGATTGTAATCCATATGCAACCGTGACACAAGGCCATATGATGTTTGCGAAAAAGAAAAACACTCCCGATGCACACTGGATAAATATTGCAAAAATAGCGTGTAAAACCGCAAAAACAGATTTTAATAAAACCGTTTTTGTATATACCAAAACATCAATTGGAGTTTTCGAATCGTTCATCAGTTGTTGGGACCAAAAGTTCAAAACCAATGTAGTGCGTCCAGAAACCTTTATCAATCAATACATAGACGAAACTTGGAAACCGCAATTACAAACACCACCGTTTCCTGAATATACTAGTGGGCACTCTGTTTTATCGGCTTGTTCTGCTGAGATTTTGACAGCAATTTTTGGAGATAATTTTGCGTATGTAGACGATTCTGAGATTCCGTTTGGTTTGCCAAAACGAAAGTTTAATTCTTTTAAACAAGCGGCCGACGAAGCATCGTTGAGCAGGTTATATGGCGGAATTCATTACCGTGCCGCGATTGTGAATGGAGTGGAGCAAGGGAAAATGATTGGACAATACATCAATAGTAAATTAAAAATGACCAAATAAAGTGATGAAGAAGAAAATTGTTATTTTTTGTAGTGTTGTGTTATTTCTTTTTTTGGGATGGTATTTTGGCATTAAATCATCGGATTATACCATAACATTTACCGCAAAAGCAGCCTCTGGAACTGTATTTCAAGGCATACAAGAATGGTCAAATATTCAAAAGCAAAAGCGAAAAGAGCATTTTACTGTAGTAGAAAAAAATAATTTTGATTACCTAAAGCAGCAAATGACAGCTGGAGATTCTACTTATACTTATGTTTGGGAAATTACTCCTTTGAACGATTCAGTGTCCAAAGTAACTGTGGGAATTAATGAAATTGGAAAGAGTTGGTACAACAAAATCACCGCTCCTTTTTGGCCCACAAAATTCAAAACCGAACAAATTAGGAAAGTCAAAGATTTACGTGAAGGATTGAATGAGCATCTCAAAAATTTGAAAGTCAGAATTGACGGTGAAGGTACTTCAAAGCCAGTATATGTTGCTTACATTCAACTCAAAAGTGTGTTGCAAGAAAAAGCACAAACTATGATAGGAAATGATGCTGCAATTACAGGATTTTTATACACCCATAAAATTAAAATCGTTGGCCGACCTTATGTTGAAATTGTAGATTGGGATTTAGATAAAGAAACACTTATTTTTAATTATTGTTTTCCCATTGACCCTTTAACAAAAGCGATAGCTGACGCTAATGTAAAATTCAAAACGATTCCTGCGCTAAAAGGACTTAAGGCAACTTATTATGGTAATTTTAGAACGTCTGACAGGGCTTGGTTTGCTTTGATGGATTATGCGAAAAAGAACGATTTGAAAATCAAAAATATAGCCCTGGAACATTTTCTTGCCAATCCGTTTAATGGAGGTGAGGAATTAGACTGGGAAACCCAAATTATTATGCCTTACGATGTAGAGTAGTTTAATTTCCTGCAAGGTTTTTTTCAAACCTTGTAGGTATTTTGAAAGTGTTGTTTGGCAAAGAAGAATTACAAGGTTTTTTGAGAGTGTTGTTTTGCAAAGAAGACCTACAAGGTTTTGGAAACCTCGCAGGTCGTGAAGCCTAGCGCTTTTTTGACATCGGATTTCCTGCAAGGTTTTTTTCAAACCTTGTAGGTATTTTGAGAGTGTTGTTTGATAAAGAAGAATTACAAGGTATTTTGAAAGTGTTGTTTGGCAAAGAAGACCTACAAGGTTTTGGAAACCTTGCAGGTCGTGAAGTCTAAAGTTTTTTGATATTGGATTTCCTGCAAGTTTTTTTCAAACCTTGTAGGTATTTTGAGAGTGATGATTTGAAATGGAGACCTACAAGGTTTTGGAAATCTCGCAGGTCGTGAAGTCTAAAATTTTTTGACATCGGATTTCCTGCAAGGTTTTTTTCAAACCTTGTAGGTATGTTTAATAATATAATTTAAAACTTAGCTTTATAATAAAAAGCTATTCAAATGTTTAAAAGAATATGAAATTAGAAGTTTTAGAAAAAGAATGTTACTATCATATCTACAATAGAGGAGTAAATGGTTGTATAATTTTTGAGAATGATGAAAACAAGAATTTCTTTTTAAGACAACTTTCAAAATATTT
>CAUPCW010000053.1:0-22298 GCA_963509895.1 uncultured Flavobacterium sp. | reverse complement strand
CTTGGAAGGTGAGTTTTCCTTTTCCTAAAACTATTTCGGGGTTGTAGCAATACAAGCACCGCATATTGCAGCCCGCAAACCAAAGAATGCAGGCCGACTGATGCGGATAATCTAGTAAGGTAAAAGGTGTTATGCTGTAAATGGGTGTGCTAGCACTTACATTCATTGAAATGGGTGCGTTGTTTGTGTTCTCCTTTTTTGCCAATGTTGAAGCTTTCTACGGGACGATGATAGCCCATCACACGAGTGTAGACTAAACATTTGGTTCTGCGTTCTGGATGTTGTTCTAGAATGGGATGTGTTTTCATTATTTAAGGGTTTTAGATTGTTTAAAAGTTTAAGGTTTAAAGTTGTTTAAGGGTTTAAATTGTTTAAGATTGTTTAAAGGTTTAAATTTTCCAAAAGGGTACTTTGTGGCTCTTTAGCCCCGATTGCAGCGAAAATCCTTTGCTGCCGGGGTTCGGTAGCAAAGATTGTAGCGGAGAGCGGGACGGTGTTTCCTGAAAAAACCTTTTGTTACAGCTCCTAAAAATTATGAGGCTTGTGCTTCTTTTTCTTTTTCGAGAATTAGGGCTTCATCGCATTTTGGGCAGTATTCGTGTTCGCCGTTTAGGTAGCCGTGTACGGGGCAAACGCTGAAAACGGGAGTCACGGTGATATAGGGCAATTTGAAATTTGAAATTACTTTTTTGACAAATTGTTTGCAGGCTTCAGATGAGCTGATTTTTTCGCTCATATAGAGATGCAATACGGTGCCGCCGGTGTATTTGCATTGCAATTCGTCTTGCAGACAAAGGGCTTCGAATGGGTCTTCGGTAAAATCGGCTGGGATTTGAGAACTATTCGTGTAATAAATATTGTCTCCTTCGCCCGCTTGATAGATGTCGGCAAAGCGTTTTTTGTCTTCTTTGGCAAAGCGATAGGTGGTTCCTTCGGCTGGTGTGGCTTCGAGATTGTAAAGGTTTCCGGTGCTTTCTTGGAATTCTTTCATACTGTTTCGGATGTGTTCCAAAATTTCGGCTGCCAGTTCGATTCCGGTTCTAGAGGTGATTTGGTCTTGATTTTGAGTGAAATTGACAATCATTTCGTTGATTCCGTTGACACCAATGGTAGAAAAATGATTTCTGAAATGCGACAAATAGCGTTTGGTATAAGGGTACAAACCGCGCTCGTACATTTCTTGAATAAAGACTCTTTTTTTCTCTAAAGTTGATTTTGAAAGGTATAAAAGATGGTCTAATTGTTCTAGCAAAGCGGTTTTATTTCCTTGATACAAATAGCCCAATCGCGCCATATTGATGGTCACAACTCCAATGCTTCCGGTCATTTCGGCACTTCCAAAAAGACCATTACCGCGTTTAAGTAATTCGCGTAAATCGAGTTGGAGGCGACAGCACATACTACGAACGGCGTTGGGTTTGTAGGCATTGGGGTTTTCTTCTTTGTTGCCATTTTCGTCAAGAATGTATTGGCTTCCAATAAAATTTTGGAAATAGGACGACCCAATTTTGGCGGTATTTTCGAATAGCAAATCGGTGTTTTCTCCATTCCAATCAAATTCTTCGGTAATGTTTACCGTAGGAATTGGAAAAGTGAAAGGTTGTCCGTTGGCATCGCCCTCGGTCATTACCGTATAATACGCTTTATTGATGAGGTTCATTTCTGTTTGGAAATGTTCATAGCGCAACTCGGTTAACGTTTTCACTCCACGCGCTTGTGCACGAAGTAACAGGTCTTCGTTGGCTATTTTGTCAAAAAAATGGATGTCTTTTCGGGTAGGGATTTGAGTTTTCAAATCTTCGGGAACGACCCAGTCTAAGGTAATATTGGTAAAAGGCGATTGTCCCCAACGCGCAGGAACATTTAAGTTGTAGACAAAACTGCGAACGGCTTTCAGCACATCATCAAAGGATAAATTGTCTTTGAATACATAAGGCGCTAAATAAGTATCGAAGGAACTGAAGGCTTGTGCGCCGGCCCATTCGCTTTGAAGAATTCCTAGAAAATTAGCCATTTGTCCCAGAGCTTCTCTGAAATGCGAAGGTGGTCTGCTTTCTACACGCCCACGAACGCCATTAAATCCTTCGTTAAGTAAGACTCTCAAACTCCAACCTGCGCAATAGCCCGTAAGGCAATCCAAATCGTGTATGTGAATATCGCCATTTCGGTGCGCGTATCCTTCTTGTTTGCTGTAGACTTTGTCAAGCCAATAGTTGGCAATTATTTTTCCAGCTACGTTGTTTACCAAACCAGCATTGGAGTAGGAGGTGTTGGCATTGGCATTGATTCTCCAATCGGTTTGTTCTATGTATTCTTCAATAGTTTGTGTACTGTCTACATAGGTGGTGTCTTCGTTGAGTCCGTTAATGTGTTCGCGTTGTAACTTTCTGGTATGTCGAAAGAGCATAAACGAACGCATCACATCAAAATATTGTTTTTCAAAAAGGGTTTTTTCTATGCAATCCTGAATTTCTTCAACGGCCCAAGTAGTTTTTGAATGAAGTTGTTCGAAAACACTACTTACTACTTTCTCGTCTATTGCCAATTGAACACTGTTGAAACTTTTTTCAATGGCATCTTTGATTTTGAATTCCTCAAAAGGTCGGTATTCTCCGTTTCGTTTGATTACATATTTTTCCATAGTTTTTGAAAGTTTAAGTTTGTGATTGTTGTTATAAATGAATAAGTGTTTTAATAAACAGTTAGATTTCAGAAGTTTAATTCTGAGATAGTAAACCAATTTTGTTTTTTGTTGTAAACGGATTAAAATCAGCTGTTTATGTGTGTTGTGGAATTTGTGTTTGGTACTACTATTTTACGTCTAAATGCAAAATACCGACCTGATATTTATCATATTTGGAGTTTTTTTATGCTCTTTTATTAACCGTCCTGAAGTCTTGTTTTGCTGTCTTTTTAGTTGTTTTTTGAGGTGGATTGTTGATAAGTTACTTTGTTATTCTTTCATTAAGTTTAAAAAAAAGAGCAGTGACAACGAATAAGAATAGGTATTTTTGTCAGCTTAAATCTATACAATGAAGAAGAATGTTATACTTGTTTTTTTGTTTTTGCTATCCTTAAATGGGATTTTTGCTCAAACTAAGGAATACCGAATACAATTTAAAAGTGGAAAAGAATTGCAAAAGTTCTTGACGTATTCAAAAAAAATCTATCCTTTGGTAAGCGCGCATAGAGGAGGACCAACAGTTGGTTTTCCAGAAAACTGTACTCCGACTTTTGCTAATACGATTCAGTATAATCCAGCAATAATCGAAACCGATATTGCACTTTCCAAAGATTCGGTTTTAGTGATGATGCACGATGATAAATTAGATAGAACCACGACAGGAACGGGATTGATTGGCAATTATACCTACAAAGAATTACAAGAATTTTATCTAGAAGATACTCAAGGCAACACAACACCCTACAAAATAGAAACCTTGGATGAAGTATTGCAATGGGGGAAAGGAAAAGTAATTTATACGTTGGATGTAAAGCGAGGAGTTCCTATGCAAAAAGTAATCGATGCGGTGCGTCGTAACAAAGCAGAAGCGTATTCCGTAATCATAACCTACAATGCCAATCAAGCAGCAGAAGTAACTCGTTTGGCTCCCGATTTAATGATTTCTGTTTCAGCAAGAGGAAAAGAGGACGTAGAACGTATGGAAGCTTTGGGCGTAAAAGCAGAAAAAATGGTCGCCTTTGTAGGAACTTCGGACCCTAAGCCAGAAGTATATGCTTATCTACATAGTCGTTCAATCACTTGTATCTTAGGAACAATGGGCAATATTGATAAAAGTGCTGCTGCAAATGGCGATGGGTTGTATTATCAATTAATTACCAAGGGTGCTACTGTTTTATCTTCGGATAGAAGTAAAGAAGCAGGAGTACAATTGGCTAAATATGCGCAAGACAACAAGCTACATTCGAAACATATTAAAGAAGTAGTAAAAAAGTAATTTGTATAGAAATTAAAAACCCGATAATAGGTCATATTATCGGGTTTGTTTTTATGATTATGAAATGATTACTCTCTCAATCGGCAAGCTTTTATATCACCATCAACCACAACTTCTGTCATTTCAAGTGCGGAAAGGTTTTTCATCGCTTTGTCCCGTTTTTTGCCACTCAATTCGGATTTGATCTTAGGCTAGATATTATAGATGCAATTTTAACTCATTTAGGTGTATCAGGTTTAATTAAAGCGTATATTTGTAATATATTTACAAATTAAACCCTTAAGTGATGTTGTTAAACTTCAGAATAACAAATTTTAGGTCAATCAACGAAACAGTTGAATTGTCTATGATTCCTAGTGATTTGAAAAATCCAGTCAACAGAATTATAAAGACAAATCCCAATGCAACAAAAAACAAAGACTTTTACGGATTGACTTCTGCAGCTATTTATGGACCAAATGCTAGCGGAAAAAGTAATGTAATTAGAGCTTTGGATGATTTTAAGAGATTTATTATAGATTCTACAGATAATAAGCCAAATCAGAATATTGATTTGTTTAGTCCGTTTAAATTGAATAAAGAAAGTTTACAAAAACCATCTTGTTTTTCAGTTGATTTGTTAATTGATAGTGTATTACATATTTATTCTGTAGAAGTTTTAAGAAATGAAATTTTAAAAGAATCGCTTTTTATTTATCCAAAGGGAGTGAAAGTTAAAGTTTTTGAAAGGAATCGTCAAGAATTTAAAAAAGGAAATGGTTATGAAGGAATCTTTGAAACAATTAAGCAACGTACAACAGAAAATCAATTGTTTTTGGGAAAAGCAGCTATCGAAAATGTTGAAATTGCAAAAGATGTTTATCAAAATTTCCGAGAAGTACTTGTTTTAACGACAGATAAGTTACATTCAGATAGATTTAATAGTGTTTTTAGTAAGATAATGTTTAAAGATTTAGATGCTTGGGGGGAAATTTTGAAATTATCTAAATCATTAATTCAAAAGATAGATACTCAAGTTGTAGATTTTGAAGAAAAAGAAGATGGAATTAAAACGTTTCATTTAAATGATCGTAAAGAAATAATTGAATTTAATTTCGAAGATGAATCTTCTGGAACACAAAGAGTAATTGCATTTGTTCCACTTATTTTAGATGCATTAATTAGTGGGTATGTTGTAATTGTTGATGAATTCGAAAGAAGTTTACATCCTGAAATTGCGCAGTATATTTTAGGATTATTTAATGATCCAGAGGTAAATACAAAAGGGGCACAGTTCATATTTGCAACTCACGATACCACTTTATTAAGTCCTGAAAATAAGCTGAGAAGAGATCAAATTAATTTGGTTGAGAAAAATGAAAAAGGTGAAACAGAAATGTTTACAGTTTCAGATATTAAAGGAGTACGAGAAGGAAATTATGAAAAATGGTATTTAGAAGGTAGATTGGGAGCGGTGCCTAATATTGCGAGAGAGACTTTTAGACATGAATTAATTGATTATATAAAATCATAATTATGGCTAAAAGACCTAGTAATACTTTTAAAGCTAGAGAGTTTAAATCTAAAGTTTTAATTCTTTGTGAAGGATTGACCGAGAAAAATTATTTTAATGCAATGAAAGAAGATTTTCGTTTGCCAAAAACTATTGGTGTTGAAATTTTTCAAAGTAACAAAGTAGATTGCAAAGGAGTTGTAGAGGAAGCAATAAAGAAAGCCAAACGTGAAGGGTTTCAAGAAATATTTGTTGTTTTCGATCACGATAATCAAGCCAAAAGGGATGAGGCTTTTAAGTTAGCTTCGGGTAAAAAGATAAAAGTAATTTTTTCAAGTATTTGTTTTGAATCTTGGTTTTTGTTCCATTATAAAAACTCTACTAAGGCATTTGCTTCAGAAGAAGTTTTGGAAAAAGAGTTGAAGAAATGTACAGGAATGGAAAATTATGAAAAGAATGATTTCAAACATTATTCGATATTAAAAGATAAGTTGCACATTGCTAAATCAAATGCTGAAAATATTAGATTATCTGTTATTGAAAATAATTATGGTGTTGCCATTTTTAATTTAAACCCATATACTAATGTTGATGAATTAGTGTTGTTTTTAGAAAATCAAAGAGCATAAAAAAGGAGTTTCAAATTTGAAACTCCTTTAAATTAATATAGTTGGAATAAAAGATTACTCTTTCAATCGACAAGCTTTTATATCACCATCAACCACAACTTCTGTCATTTCAAGTGCGGAAAGGTTTTTCATTGCTTTGTCCCATTTTTTGCCACTCAATTCGGATTTAATTTTTAGTAAACTAAATTCCATTTGATTGTCATTGGCTTGTAAAATGGAAACAATTACTTTTTCATCAGCTTCTAATTCTACAGTTGCTTTTTTCTTTTCTGGTCGCATTTGTGGGAACAAAAGCACTTCCTGAATAGAGGCATTATTAGTCAAAAACATCATCAAACGGTCCATTCCAATTCCTAATCCAGAGGTTGGTGGCATTCCGTATTCTAGCGCTCTCAAGAAATCTTCGTCAATAGTTCCGTTGGCCTCATCATCTCCTTTTTCAGCCAAACGCATTTGGTCTTCAAAACGTTCTCTTTGGTCAATTGGGTCATTCAATTCTGAGTAGGCATTGGCAATTTCTTTACCGCAAACCATCAATTCGAAACGCTCTGTTAATTCTGGATTATCTCGGTGTTCTTTACACAATGGCGACATTTCTTTTGGATAATCGGTGATGAAAGTCGGCTGAATATAATTTCCTTCGCATTTTGCTCCAAAAATTTCGTCAATCAATTTTCCTTTACCCATCGTTTCATCCACTTCAATGCCCATTCCTTTGGCTGCTTCAAACAACTCAGCTTCGCTTTTTCCAGAAATATCAAAGCCTGTAAAATGTTTGATGGCATCAGTCATCGTTACACGAGCGTAAGGCGCTTTGAAATTGATAGTGTGTTCTCCAAAAGTTGCTTCACTTGAACCGTTTACAGCCGTTGCGCAATATTCTAATAATTGCTCTGTAAATTCCATCATCCAGTTGTAGTCTTTGTAGGCTACATAAATTTCCATAGCGGTAAATTCAGGATTATGGGTTCTGTCCATACCTTCGTTACGGAAATTTTTTGAGAATTCGTACACCCCATCAAAACCACCAACGATTAGTCTTTTCAAATACAATTCATTGGCAATTCGCATATATAATGGAATGTCTAAGGAGTTATGATGCGTTATAAATGGCCTCGCTGCTGCACCACCAGGAATGGATTGCAAAACAGGAGTTTCTACTTCTAAATACCCAGCGTCGTTAAAGAAGGTTCGCATTGCTGTGAACAATTTGGTTCTTTTGATGAAGGTTTCTTTTACGTGTTGGTTTACGGTCAAATCTACATAACGCATTCTGTAACGCAACTCGGCGTCGTTGAACGCATCGTGAATTTTTCCGTCTTCGTCGATTTTTGGTAAGGGTAAAGGACGTAAGGTTTTGCTCAAAAAGGTAAATTCATCCACACGAATACATTGCGCACCCACTTTGGTAGTAAACAATTCTCCTTCAATACCGATAAAATCAACTAAATCGGTTAATTTTTTAAAAAATTGATTGTATAATGTTTTGTCTTCTTCTGGGCATAAAACATCACGATTTACGTACAATTGTATACGTCCTTCGCTATCTTGTAATTCAGCAAAACAAGCTTTTCCTTGATCTCTAACGCTCATTAAACGTCCTGCCACAATTACTTTCTTGCCTTCTTCAAAACTTTCTTTTACTTGCTTTGAGGTATGATTTACAGGAAAAAGTTGTGCAGGGTAAGGGTTTATTCCTAAATTACGTAGGCTTTGTAGTTTTTCTCTTCGGATTATTTCTTGTTCTGATAAGGCCATTATGTTCTGAATTTTAAGTCCGCAAAGATAAGAAAAGAATGCAGACTTCAGATTTTAGATTTTAGATTTTTTGGAACAGCTATTTGTCTTTCTGTTATTTTAAAACGAAGAGTTTTTATAAATAAAAAATATTGAAAAAATCAAGACATTTTATTTTTGTTCCGCAATAGTTGCTTTGTTCACTTTTAAAACTCTTATCACTTGATTGGTGTTGTCGGCTACAAACAAACGGTCTTTTAGCAAAGCACAATTGGTAATGGAGTTAAATGCATTTTCTCCCATAATATCAGAATTGTTGATGGTTGGCGTGTAATTTTGATCTAAAAAAATGTTTTTTGGATACAAACGAATATAGTTGGTCCCTTTTATTTTTTCAGTTGTTATAGCCCATTCATCGCTAAAAACCACAGATGACGGAAGGTTGTCCGTTAATGTTTTAGTGTTAGGTAAAATAGGAACAGTCAATGAACTGGTTGCGTTTTTCTCAATGTCTTTTAGGTTGTAATGCAAAAATCCGTTGGCATTTTGTCCAGCAACGATTAAATTTCCATTGGCGATATCCATCGAATATATTTCTGCGTAGCCTTTTAGGGTGTTTAATTTAGCAATTGGAGCTAATTTCCAATTACTAGTTTCTGTAATTTGTGCTGTTTGGAATACCTTAATTGAATTTTCTTTTTCTTTGACAAAAAGGAAGCCATCTTTTGCTTTTAGTCCAAATACGTGAACAAAAGTTTGCCACCATTGTCCATTTCCAATCGTGTTGATTCCAGATAGTGTTTTTTCGTCCAAAACAAAAACCCTCGAGTCAATGCTGCCAAGGTAAATACGGTCATTGTCAATAGAAATCGAGGATAATTTTGTGAATGGAATTGTGGTAGTTCCTTTTGTATAGTTTTTGAGACTTGAAAGATAAGATAAAGTTGTGGCGTCAAATATTTCAAGAACATCACCATTGCAAATGTATAATTTGTTGTTAGCGATAGTGATGGCGTTAGCTTCTAAAGTACCTTTTCCTCCAATAATTTGATTGGCTTTGATAGTGGTTTCGTTACTTAAGTAATAATATTGATAATTGGTTGGCTCGTAAACAGCGTCAGAATCTTTACTACAACAAGCAAAAACAAATACGATGGTTATATATAAAATTTTTTTCATAGTAGTAAGTGGTATTAATTCCATTTTCCTTCTCCTTTGTATTTAAGCAAGAAAGGGTTGTTAGCGCTGATTTTGAAAACAGGTTTTTTGTAGTCTTTTTTGTTTAAGTAGGCTGTTTTTGTCCATCCTTTTAGTATTTCAGGATCGATAAACGGAAGGTCGTTTAGATAAATCAAATATTTATAAAAGTGAGTGAGCATTTCTTGTTGTCCTCCACCTTCACCACTATTGGCTAAATTGCTACTATGGCTAAATCCAATATGATGAGAATATTCGTGAGACCAAACAGACATTTCACCTAGCCAATGTCCAGTGATGTAGTCTGATTCCCATTGAGAAGCCAAAGGTCCTCCTCCCCAAGCACTTCCGCCTCCTACCATTGCTAGGTAAACGGTCCTAGAATCTAAGTAATTCCAGTAAATTTTTTCTATTTCTTCTTTGGTGTAATAATCATAAACGCCGTTTAAATCGTCTGTATTACCGTGCCAATTTAAAGCGCCATTTATTGCTGTTCCTGCTAATGTCGATTGTTCTTGTTTGTATTTGTCAAAATTGGTAAAGGTTTGATAGTATAAAGGATGACTTAAGGCATAGGAATAATTTATAATCATTGTGATGGCTTCTTTGGCCAAAACAGGATTCATTGGAAGATATTTACCATATTCGTTGATGTGGTAACCATCGTGAAATTGTACTAAATGATTGGATTTTATTTTTTTGAATTTAGTAAATAAAGGATCTGTTGAAGTAACAGAAAATTCAATGGATCCCGATGAAAATCCTTCTATTTTATCAATGGTTACCGTTTTTCCGTTTTCTAATAAGTAATCATTTTTGCCAACAACTAAAGGGATTTGATGTACTGAGCGATGAAACGCAGGAATCTTGCTAAAGTGAAAGAGTACGAATTTGTTTTCGTAATTTGGGAGTTTCGCATAGATATTTACGTCTGTCAAAGCAACGGGCGAATACAAAGAAACTTGTACAGAATCTTTTCCTCTTTGAATGATTTGTAATGGTTCGTTAACTCGAAACCAACGATCCTTTTTATTATACATTAGTGCTGGATCTTCGTTGTCTTCAAAAAGTGTCATAGGTTTATTACCAGCGGGTAAATTGGTAGCGTCAATACTTGATAAATAATTGGGCTGGTAGTTTTTGTAGTTTACTTCGGTTTCGCAATTAGTGAATAATGACAAAACAACCAGTAGTAAAAAACAATGCATTGCTTTTTTTAGAACTTGATTCATAGGTGAGGTTTAGGATTTGGGTTTGCAAATTTATTTTTTCTTTTATTATTTCTTCTAGCCGAGGTGTTTTTAATTAATGAATTTTATCCTTATTGAACTTGTTAATGATTTATAATTTTAAATAAATGGCAATGTTTAATATAAGATTATTCTGTATATTTGAACTTTAATTTTTATATGAGAATCGGATTTCACCATTTTATTTTCGTTTTGTTGCTTTTGACCACTAGCTGCCAAGTAACCGAAACCATACACTTCAATGAAGACGGTAGTGGAACTATTGCTGTCGAAATGCTGCGAATAGAGCAGAGTTATCAGCAATTGGCTGGAGAGAGGTATAATAAAAATGAGGTTTTTGAGGATACCGCTTATGTTTTTGATGATTATATTTCAAAACATTCTGAGACTTTTTCTAAGCTCACTCCACAAGAAAAAGCTGTTTTTAATGCATATAAAGGCGTGAAAGTACACATTAAGAAGAATTCTTTTGAAAAGGAATTCAGAACTACTTTTACCCAAAATTTTCTTCAAGCAAATCAAATCGCCGATTTATATAAAACACAAGAATATGTTAGCGATATTGTTCATAATTATGCGTTAAGTGCTGAGGAACATTATTATGAAGTTGCTTTTGAATTGTCGTCAAGTGAGTTCAAAAGAATTGTAACTATAATCGATGACAAGCAGTTAAAAAAAGAACAAGAAACAATCAATAACTATAAGAAGCAACTTGGTGACAAGAAAATACATCAAAGACTAACACTTAGTTACCATTTTACAAAAAAAATAAAATCAGTTTCAATCCCTAATGCTAAAATCAGTACTGATCAAAAATCAGTTGAAATAACTTTCGGTTTACTCGAAAGTTTATTTGATCCTATTAGCACATCAGTTGTAATCCTTTTTGAGGAATAATTGGGTGGATTAATAATGATTTTTTCTTCTATGAAAGTATGACTCGGGTTTTAGTATCTTTGGCACAGATAAAAAGATTGGTAGGAAATGCATACCTATATATTTATTAAGGTAGCGTACTTTTTACCACATTCACATAAAAATAGTATATATGAAATCGATAATGTTTTTAATCTTGGGTGTGACGTTGCTATTAACGAGTTGTACCGTTACAGAAAATATTTTTGTAGAAGCTGATGGCTCGGGAAACTTTAATGTTGATTTAGATGGTTCAAGTTTAATGGCAATGATGCCAAAAGATTCTTTGAAAAACGAGAAGAGCATGGATTCAACTTTTACCTTTAAACAACTTTTAGCGGATAATAAGGACAGTATAGCAAAATTGCCAATTTCGGAGCAACAGCAACTGAAAAAACTAGAAAATTTCAAGATGCGTATGCAAATGAATCAAGAGCAAAAACAGTTTTTGTTTTCGTTGCAAACTAATTTCAAGAGCGTCTCAGAATTACAAGATGCTATGGTGGCTATTAATGCAATGAGTTCACTTCAAAACAAAGCCAATAAAGCTACTGAATTTGGATCGGCTATTCCATCTGAAGGTTTAGCAAACAATAATTCTACTTTGTCTTATTCTTTTAAAGGAAATAAATTTACTAGAATTGCGGTTTTGAATAAAGAAAAAAAAGCAGCACTAAATGAGGAAGCTGCCGAAATGAATAAAATGATTTTTGCTTCATCCAATTATATAGTAAAATATCATTTTGCCAAACCTGTTAAGAAAGTTTCTAATGCTGCCGCGTTGTTTAGCGAAGACAGAAAAACCATTACCATTCAATACCCCTTCTCTGAATATATGGATGCCCCAGAAAAAATGAATATTGAAGTAGAATTTTAGAAAATAGAAAATGAATAAAAATATCCAACTTCAAGATTTAGGCAGTAAAGATTATAAGGCAACTTGGGAGTACCAAGAAGAATTGTTTAAAGGAATTGTTGACTTAAAAATTCAAAATAGAAGAGAAACAACAAACTATCCTACGCCTAATTATTTGCTCTTTGTAGAACATCCTCATGTGTATACTTTGGGTAAAAGTGGCGATATGAGTAATTTGCTTTTAAATCATGAACAATTAGAAGGAAAGGGAGCTACTTTTTACAAAATCAATCGTGGGGGAGATATTACGTATCACGGCCCAGGGCAAATTGTAGGGTACCCTATTCTTGATTTAGAAAATTTTTTTTCCGATATACATAAATATTTACGTTTTCTTGAAGAAGCTATTATTCTAACGTTGAAAGAATATGGTATAGCATGTGGTAGAAGCGAGGGTGAAACTGGTGTTTGGTTGGGTGTTGGTACTCCTTTTGCAAGGAAAATTTGTGCCATGGGAGTTCGTGCTTCCCGTTGGGTGACCATGCATGGTTTCGCCCTAAATGTTAATGTTGACTTAGGTTATTTTGATAATATCGTTCCTTGTGGTATTCGAGGTAAGGCTGTTACCTCTTTGAATGTAGAACTTGGAGTAGAAGTTGTAGATGAGAATGAAGTGAAAGCAAAAATCTTAAAGCACTTTGCTGCATTATTCGAATGTGAATTTTCGTAATAGCACTAATTAGTCAATAGAATAGAAAGTTAATTCAATTTCAATGCTTGTTTTTTGGATCCTAAAAAATAGAAAATGCATCATTCTAAGTTTATAAATCCAAGCTGAGCTGTTCAGGCAATAATCTGAAGCTCATTCTGTGGTATTTGGTTACACCATATTTTTTTATGGCTTCGCGATGTTCTTGAGTAGGGTAGCCTTTGTTTTTTTTCCAATTATACATAGGAAACTCTTCATGAATGCGATTCATGTATTCGTCCCTGTATGTTTTAGCCAAAACAGAAGCAGCAGCTATACTTAGGTATTTTCCATCTCCTTTTATTATACTCGCATTGGGTAATGTGCTTAAAAAATGAATTTCTTCCTCAGTAAATATTTTAATCCCTTTTTTGATAATTCCTCTTTTGGGGATAAAAGGAGCATTGCCATCAATTATCACTGCTGATGGTTTTGGATCTAATTTTATCACGCATTCTTGCATTGCTTTTATGGATGCATTAAGAATGTTAATTTTGTCAATTTCAAGAGGTTCGATATGAGTAACAGAATAACTTAAAGCTTCATTTTCTATAATGTATCTAAGTTTTTCTCGCGTTTTCTTTGTTAATTTTTTGCTATCATTAAGTAAAGAATTTTTAAAATGTAAAGGAAGTAGTACGGATGAAGCAGTCACAGGCCCAGCCAAGCAACCTCTACCTGCCTCATCACACCCTGATTCTAAATTTTCCGTTAAAAAAAAAGGTTTTAGCATTAAATTGTTTTTAGCAAAAATATTATTTTATTCGTTATTATTTTTTGTTTTCAAACTTTTTTGTTGAGAATTATTTAAAATTTTCACATATAGCTATTGTTTTCTGAACATTTGTTAATGGAATTATTGTTTTAAATTGTTGAAAAATGTGTGCGTTAGTACATTTACTTTTAGTATTAAAAAATATACATTTGGAATCTAGGTTAAAAAAACGAATGCCTTGGTGTTTGAGGCTGGATAATGTTGAGGACAGAATGTAATCAATTTAAATGATATTACCGAAATACGAATAGAGATTTTCCATAGTGGTTTGTTTTCTTTGTTGTAAGATTCAGACAATCTGTGGTCCCTTGTTTTTTTTTATTTTTTATTAATCTACCTTTGTTGAAATTTATCTACCCTCATTTATAAATGAAAAACAAGATTTTTATAGTATTCGTTTTTGTGTGTTTTTATGCCTACCCCCAAGCCCCAAAAAGGATGAACTCTCAAAAAGATAGTTCTAAGTCTGTGGATACAACTAAAACCAAAGTTGCCCCAATCGATTTGTATCGTATCATTACTTTGGATAGAGACACCACTTATATTGATACCTCTTTGACCATCAGAAAAGAATATTCACATAATTATTTAAGAAAAGATAATTTTGGCCTTTTGGCTTTTCCAAATGAGGGGCAAACCTATACTACCCTTAATTATGGTTTAGTCAAAAATGATATTTTCCCTGAAATGGGTTTCAAAGCAAAGCATTTCAATTTTATGGAGGCCAATCAAATTCGGTATGCTTCTGTGGCCACTCCTATAACAGAATTCTACTTTAAGACTACTATACAACAAGGGCAATCTTTAGATTCTTATTTTGCGGTTAATGTCAATGAAAACCTCAATTTTTCGATAGCTTATCGTGGATTACGATCTTTAGGAAGATACATCAACCAATTATCAAGTTCAGGAAATTTCAGATTTACGACCAGTTATCATACTAAGGATTTCAGATATATAGCCAACGGACATTTTACGTATCAAGATATTTTAAATGGTGAAAATGGCGGCATTACAACAGTTTCGGATTTCGAAGGTGAGGATCCAAATTATGATAATCGAGCACGTTTGGAGGTTTTCTTAACCGATGCAAAATCTTTTTTAAAAGGAAGGCGTTTGTTTTTGGATCACGAATTTAGAATCAACAAGAAGAAGGGAGCGAATAATTTATTACTGAACCATCAATTCAATTACGAAAATAAATTCTTTGAATACAATCAAGCTACAGTAGAATCAACTGTTGGCAATTCTTCTGTTTTAAGATTTGGCGATTCTTATTCCTCTAGCGATATCAACGACCAAACGCATTTTAATAAAATGTATAATCGAGTTGGCGCTGTATATGAAAATACAACGCTAGGTAGGTTTAATTTTTTCATTGATGATTTTAGAAGCAACTATTATTACAACCAAATTTTAATTATAGGTTCATACGTAATTCCTAGTTTGATCAGTGAAAAGATTAATAGTTTTGGTGCCCAATACAATTACAACAAAGGAAGATGGAACGGTAAATTTTTGTATTCCCGATCTATTACTAATCAATCATTGTCTAATCTTGAAGCTAAAATGGTTTTTGACTTAGACGAGGATAATCAGTTTTCTTTTGAATACCAAAACAAAAATAAATTAGCCAATAATAACTATAATTTGTACCAATCAAGTTTCGTGAACTACAATTGGTCGAATAATTTTAAGAATGAAAAAATTAATAGCATTTTAGCTAATGCTACGACTAAATGGGTTAATTTTTCGGCTCAATACACCATTTTAAAAGATTTTTTATTTTTTGAAGATATATCGACTGCTGCTCAAAAGTTAGATAGACAACAGATAGTTGCGCCTAACCAGTATGATAAAACAATCAATTATTTATCGGTAAAAGCAAGTCGAGAATTCAATTTTGGAAAATTTGGTTTTGATAATACCTTTTTATATCAAAAAGTAACCCAATCTGACGCCATTTTGAATGTTCCCGATTTTACGCTGAGAAGTGCTTTTTATTTTTCAGATGCTTATTTTAAGAATAAAGCGTTGCATTTACAAACGGGAATTGTGTTGAACTATTTTACATCCTATTTTGCTAATGATTACAATCCGGTTGTTGGAGAATTTTTTGTACAAAACGACAAGAAAATCGGAAACTTTCCTTTGTTTGATTTTTTTGTAAATGCCAAAATTCAGCGTACACGTATCTATTTAAAAGCAGAGCATTTTAATGCCCTTTTTTCTTCTAATAATTACTTTTCAGCACCCAATACACCTTATAGAGATTTTACGGTTCGTTTTGGTTTGGTTTGGAATTTTTTTAATTAATTTTTTCACAAATGAAGTTTTCACAAAACATATTAGGCACTATTGGTAATACCCCATTAGTGAAATTGAACAAGATTGTTAATGGAGTTGATGCTTTGGTTTTGGCCAAAGTAGAAACTTTTAATCCTGGAAATTCTGTAAAAGACAGAATGGCCATAAAAATGATCGAAGATGCCGAAGCTGATGGTCGTTTGCAACCTGGAGGTACAATCATTGAAGGAACATCTGGAAATACAGGTATGGGATTAGCCTTAGTAGCGATTGTAAAAGGCTACAAGCTAATCTGTGTAATATCAGACAAACAATCCAAAGAAAAAATGGATATTCTTCGTGCGGTTGGTGCCAAAGTGGTGGTGTGTCCTACAGATGTAGAGCCAACAGATCCACGTTCTTATTATTCCGTTTCCAAACGTTTGGCTGAAGAAACGCCTAATTCTTGGTATGTGAATCAATATGATAACCCATCGAATGCTATAGCGCATTATGAGCAAACAGGTCCTGAAATTTGGGAACAAACCGAAGGGAAAATTACGCATTTTGTGGTTGGAGTTGGAACAGGAGGTACTATTTCTGGCGTTGCTAAATATTTGAAAGAGAAAAATCCAACTATCAAAATTTGGGGTATTGATACGTATGGTTCCGTTTTTAAAAAATACCATGAAACGGGTATTTTTGATGAAAACGAAATCTATTCTTATATCACCGAAGGCATTGGAGAAGATATTTTACCTAAAAATGTTGACTTTTCTATAATTGATGGTTTTACAAAAGTAACAGACAAAGATGCAGCAGTTTATACTAGAAAAATTGCACTTGAAGAAGGAATTTTTGTTGGTAATTCTGCTGGGGCAGCCATTAAAGGATTGTTACAACTCAAAGAACACTTTAAACCAGAAGATGTTGTTGTAGTATTGTTTCATGATTCAGGAAGTAGGTATGTTGGCAAAATGTTCAACGATGATTGGATGCGTGAGAGAGGATTTTTAGAAGATGAAATTACAAAAGCAGAGGATGTAATTAAAGATCATATAGATAAACCATTAGTTATTGCAAGAACAGAAGAGCTTGTTTCTCACGCAATTGAGCGTATGCGTAAATATAAAATCTCTCAAATTCCTGTGGTTGATGTTACTGGATTTGTTGGGTCTGTAGATGAGTCGTTATTGTTTCAAAGTTATATTTATGATAAAAATACAGCAGATCGTCCTTTGAGAGAGATTATGGGAGCTCCTTTTCCAATTGTACCAATGGGCACCCCTATTGAGGAGGTGTCGAAATTATTCACTCGAGAAAATGCCGCTGTTTTGATTGATCTGGGTAATGGAAATCATCATATTATTACTAAATACGATATTATTGGATCAATAAAATAATATGAGCACTTTCACTGCAATAGATTTTGAAACGGCAACGGCCTATCATCCCTGCTCGGTTGGGATTGTTACAGTCGAGAAAGGCATTATTGTAGATGAGTTTGTTACTTTGATACAACCACCCAATAATTTTTATAATCCATACAATATTCAGGTTCATGGGATTTATCCAAGAGATACAGCAAATGCTAAAACGTTTGTAGAGGTTTTTCCAGATATTGCAAAGCGTCTTCAAAATAGAGTAGTTGTAGCTCACAACGAAAGTTTCGATCGAAATGTGTTGTCCAAAGCGATGGCTTTGCACGGTTTGAATTATGAGGATTTAAACATTGGCTCCCGATGGGAATGCACCGTAAAAATTTATAAAGCCAAAGGATTTAAGCCAGCAAAATTGAGCGATTGTTGCAGGATAATGAACATTGCATTAAATCATCATGAAGCGTTATCCGATGCCAGAGCTTGTGCTAAATTGTATCTATTGAAATAATTTTCTTTCATTTATATTTTTTTAATACATTAGTAGTCAATTCATTTGAATCGTCTACCCTTATGAAAGAAGATTTTTTACATTATGTCTGGAAATACCAAAAGCTAACCTCGCTTGAGTTACAAACTGTCAAAGGCGAAACTATTTCGATACTGCATCCAGGATATTATTTAGAAACTGCTGGGCCTGATTTTTTCAATGCTCAAATCATAATTGGTGATCAAAAATGGGCGGGCAATATCGAAATACACCTCAATTCTTCAGATTGGTATTTGCATAATCATGAACGCGATGCGGCTTATAATAATGTTATTTTACATGTAGTTTGGGAACACGATTCCGATGTGTTTGGCCCTAATAATGTCGAAATTCCTGTAGTGGAGCTTCGAGATTTTGTAAAGAGCGACCTATTACTTTCTTACAAACATTTGCTAGCTCAAAAATCCTGGATTTTTTGTGAAAACCAAATACAACAAGTCAATCAATTTGTAATTACAAACTGGCAAGAACGCCTGTTTTTTGAACGCCTAGAACGAAAATCTCAGTCTGTTTTCGATAGTTTGCTCGCCACAAATAATGATTGGGAAGCGGTTTTATTCCTCTTATTAGCTAAGAATTTCGGACTCAATACAAATGGAGTTTCTTTTTTCAAAATAGCACAATCCATTCCTTTTACGGTGATTCGTAAAGAAGCTTCGGATTTACAAAATCTTGAAGCATTCTTTTTTGGAATGGCAGGTTTGTTAGAAAATAACAAAGAAGATGTTTATTACAAAGACTTACAATTTCGTTTCTATTACCTACTCCAAAAGTACTCGATTGAGAAGGTCAATATAGAGCCACTGCAATTTTTCAAGCACAGACCTGATAATTTTCCAACTATTCGTTTGTCACAATTGGCAAGTTTATACCATCAAGAGAAAAATCTTTTTTCCAAAATCACCAACGAATTTTCGTTACCCTTACTTTATGAACGATTTGCTGTAACTACTTCAGAGTATTGGCAAACCCACTATCAATTCGATAAAATCAGTCCTAAAAAAAGTAAAAAACTCACCAAACCTTTTGTTGATTTGTTGTTAATCAATACCATAATCCCAATTCAATTTGCGTATGCAAAAAATCAAGGAAAAGAAATAGCAGAGGAATTGATACTATTGATGCAATCGCTAGATCCAGAAAGTAATGCAATTTTAGACAAGTTTAAATCATTTGGAATTTCAGCCAAAAATGCTTTTGAAGCTCAAACATTACTTCAGTTAAAATCAGAATATTGTAATAAAAGCAGATGTATGGAATGTGCTATTGGAGCTGAACTACTTAAGCAATAGTCTTTTTTGGAGCATAAACAATCAGAATTCTTGGAATCATAGTTCCCGCTGTCCGTTATATCTTTGCCTTTTTAAAGGAAAAAGGCAAAGGATGCCACTCCCATCGGGGCTAGTAGTTGGCAATTGGTTTTTTTGCAATCATTTTGTATCCTCTTCTAAATAGTAAAGATAAAAATGTAATTTTGTTTCACTATTTCATTAATTCAATTGCAAACAATGTCAGCAATAATCAAACTCAAATTTTTTTTTGAAAAACACGGCTTTCACGTTTCCTCACGTTTAGCCGATAAATTAGGAATGCGCGTCACAAATGTACGTTTGTTCTTTATTTACTTGTCATTCGTTACAGCGGGTTTGTGGTTTGCAGTCTATTTAACTTTGGCCTTCTGGATTCGTTTAAAAGATTTAGTCCGCGCCAAGAGATCCTCTGTATTTGATTTATAAAAAAAGAAGCCGTTTCAAAACTGAAACGGCTTCTTTTTTAAATATATAAATTGACTATAGTTCAGTCTCTTCGTTGTTTAATTTTGATCTTGTTTTACTATATCCAAAATACACTAGGATTCCAATTGCAAGCCATCCTAAGGATAGTAATTGTGCATCTAAACTCAAGTTAATCATTAAATAAGTATTGATTAAAATTCCACAAATAGCAATCACTGGTAAAGCAGGTACTTTAAATGTTCTTGTTAAATTGGGTTGTTTTACTCTCAAAATCCAAACTGCAATACAAACCATAGTGAAGGCAAATAAGGTTCCAAAACTAGTCATGTCTGCTAGTTTATTAATAGGAGTAAAAGCAGCAACAGTTGCTATGATTCCACCTAAAATCATCAAGTTAGTTTTTGGAGTTCCAGAAATTGGGTTTACTCTTGAAAAAACTTGAGGAATCAAACCATCTTTTGACATGCCCAAGAAGATTCTAGATTGTCCCATAATCATAACCATTAAAACAGAAACTAAACCAATAGTTGCTGCAATAGTAATAATAAGACCAGCCCAACCTTGACCAGCAATATCAAAAGCATATGCAACGGGAGCTTTAATTGCATCAGGATATTTTCCTAGTGGGTTAAAGTCTTGATAATTCATCATTCCTGTCAAAACTAAAGAAACAAGAATGTATAAAGTAGTACAAATCAACAAGGAAGCAATAATGGCAAAAGGAACATCTTTTTTGGGATTAATGGCTTCACCAGCTTGTGTTGAAACAGCATCAAAGCCTACATAGGCAAAGAAGATAGCCGCCGCTCCAGAAACAATTCCACCAATACCATAAGCATTATGTGTTGATTCTTTCTCAATGATTTGAGTGGCTTCAGGAATAAAGGGGTGCCAGTTGTCAACATTTATAAAGAAAGCTCCTGCAATAATTACAAATAAAACAGCTGAAACTTTAAGAATTACAATCATATTATTGGCTTTAGCAGCGCTTTTAGTGCCTTTAACCAAAATTGAAATTACTAATAAAACAATCAAAAATGCTGGAAGATTCATTGAAAAACCATCTCCAGTATAACTAGCGGGATCAGTCGTTAAATATTCAGGTAGTTCAATATGAAAAATTTTCAACAATTTATTGAAATATCCTGACCATGAAACAGCTACTGTCATTGAGCCCATAGCGTATTCTAGAATAAGTCCCCATCCTATTATCCAAGCAAAAATTTCACCTATAGTTCCATATGCATAAGCATATGCGGATCCTTCAACAGGTAAGATAGAAGCAAACTCTGAGTAACATAGAGCTGCAAAAACACAGGCAATACCTGCGATAATAAACGAAATAGCTAGAGCAGGACCTGCATGATAATAAGCTCCTGTCCCTGTAAGAACGAAAATACCGCCACCAATAATGGCTCCAACACCAATAGCGGTAAGGCTCCATTTTCCAAGAACCCTTTTCAAATTACTTTTTTTCATATCCGCTTCAAAAGCTGATATTGGTTTAACTCTCCAAATTGACATGGTTATTTGTTGTTTTAGTTATTAAGTGCCAAATGTATTGTTTTTTACAAAAAATAAAAAAAATTATCCCTTTTATACTAACTTTTTTTCATATTTCAATATATCAAGTGATAATGCTTAAGATTATGAATTAGTTAGTAGTAGTTTCAGCCTTAATTTACACCTATTTTTCTTGTTAAGCAGATATTATTTTTTATTTTTAACAAGAATACTAATTTGAAATAAAATGGCTAACCGGTTTTTATTTTACTTAAAGTTTACAAATGGTCAAAGAAAAGGAGTTTTGTCTTTGTTTTTGATTATAGTTTTTATGCAATTATTTTATTGGTTTCTAGATGTTAATACTGAAAATACAATTTCAAATGAGGCAAAAGAATGGCTTTCGTTACAAAGAGAAATTGATCAGTTGAAAGAAAAACAAGTACTTGCTCCTAAACTTTTTCCTTTCAATCCTAATTTTATAACAGATTACAAAGGATATAAGTTAGGAATGACTATTGAAGAAATAGATCGACTTCATGCTTTTAGAAGAACAAATCATTACGTTAATTCGGCGAAAGAATTTCAGAAAGTAACTGGAGTTTCGAATGATTTTTTGTCTAAAATAGCTCCATACTTTAAGTTTCCTGATTGGGTAAATCAAAAAAATAAAAATGATTTCAAGGTCAATACATTCAGTAATTATAAAGAAAAATCAAAAATTATCAAGATTGATATCAATCTTTCAACAAAAGAGGATTTAATAAAAATTTACGGCATTGGAGAAGCAATAGCTACTAGGATTATTGCCCAGAGAAGTAGCTTGAAAGGTTTCGTTGCAATGGAACAATTAAATGATATTTGGGGTTTGTCTCCTGAGGTGCTTGAAAATTTGAGAGGTCATTTTTATTTATCTGCATTACCAAAACTTGAGTTGATTGATGTTAATAATGCATCTCTAAAAGAATTGTCCCAGTTTTTTTATTTCAAATATACATTGGCTAAACAAATCTTAATTTATAGAAGCATGAATGGGGATTTTAAAAATATTGAGGATTTGTCAAAAATTAAGGGTTTTCCTGTTGATAAAGCAAAAATAATTGCATTATATTTGAAGTTCTAAAAATAATATAAAAAACGCATTGTATGAATTCAGCATATTTTTCAGAAGAACATGATTTGTTTAGGGCAAGTTTAAAGGATTTTTTGCAGAAGGAAGTAGTACCTTATATTGAGCAATGGGAAAAATCTGGAACAATCGACCGTTTTATTTGGAAGAAGTTCGG
>CAUPCW010000052.1:0-22633 GCA_963509895.1 uncultured Flavobacterium sp. | reverse complement strand
TAAAAGGCGAAAAACCAGCGTAAGGATGGGTTGCTCCCCAAAGTGTAATGACTTTTAGTCCCAACATCGCGGCAATATGTGCATTGCCAGAATCCATAGACAACATCACATCAAGGTTACTAATCAATTGTAGTTCTTGTGCAAAGGTAAGTTTTCCAGCTATGTTGATTACGTTTCCAAATGGCTTGGCGAAGGCATCCAATAGCTCCGTTTCTTTTTTCCCTCCACCAAAAAGCAAAATAGTTTGCTCTGGATTCGCTGCTGTTTTTGCAATGACTTCCTGCATTAAATCCAAAGGATAGACTTTTGATTCATATTGTGCAAAAGGAGCAATACCAATTAACTTTTGACTAGGATTACCTATGATTTTCAAAATTTCATCTGACAAAACTGCTTTTTCAGGAAAAATAGTATTGGATACATCTAAAGGAAAACCCAATTCTTCAAAAACTTGGCTATGTCTTTCAAACATCGTCGTCAGGGGTTTGAAAACCTTATTTTCAGGACGCGTTAGAGCTTTCTTTCCTGCTCTACCTTTATCTACCGCTACCACCTTTTTACCAGACAAACTAAAAAGAGTGCGCACAACTTGAGAACGAAGCACATTGTGTAAATCCGCAAAAGCATCTATTTTCAATGAATGCAACTCTCGAAAAAGGCGTACTAGTCCCAAAAATCCTTTGTGTTTTACTTTTTCGTCAAAAGCAAAAAAAGTAAGATTGGGAATGCCTTCAAAAAAAGGTTGAAAAAAAGGTCGAGAAACCATCGTGATTTTTACCTTGGGATATTGCTGAGCAAAGGCGCGAATTACGGGAACGGTCATCGCTACGTCTCCCATAGCCGAAAGTCGGATAATCGCGATATGTTGAGTTTTTTTTGACAATAGAACTACGGCATTAAAAAACCATTAAGAAATTAAGTTCATAAAGCATTGCTAAATTTTCTTAATTCCTTAATGGTTCAATTATTTTGTTTTACTTTTTGTTCTGATATAAAACAGGATTCAAATCATCGTCATTGTACATTTTCATTTGTTTGTACACTTTCATGAATTTGTCACCGTTTTCGATATCTTGCAACAAATCGTCTATGGCTGTAGACAAATCAGTTCTTTGTTCCAAAAGAATATTTAACTTGGTTTGACAATTGTCTCTGTGTTCTTGAGAAGCTTCAGCACGAGTTGCTTCTTCGTTCATATGATAAATTTTCAAAGCCAAAATTGATAAACGGTCAAACGCCCAGGCTGGGCTTTCAGAATTAATTTTTGCTGAATCTTTTACCGCTACATTGCTGTATTTTTGAAGAAAATAGCTATCAATGTATTCTACCATATCGGTACGTTCTTGATTAGAAGCATCGATTTTTCTTTTCAAAGTCAAGGCAGCAACTGGATCAATATTCGGATCACGGATGATGTCTTCATAATGCCATTGCACAGTATCAATCCAATTTTTCAAGTATAATAAATGCTCGAACTTTTCTTTTGGATAAGGATTATGTATTGGTTGGTCAACACTATCAAATTGATGATAATCCTTAATGCTTTGCTCGAATACGGAATACGCTAATTTTGAAAACATATCTTTTAAATTTTAATAAAGACAAAGATACTTTTTATACTTTTATAGTATTCAAAATTTTATAAAAATTACATTTCAAATTCGCTTATCATGCAAATCCATAATTTATCGGAATCAAATAGTGTTTTAAATCATTTTTTAGCACAAATCCGCGATGTCTCCATTCAAAATGATAGCCTCCGTTTTCGAAGAAATATTGAACGTATTGGCGAAATTATGGCCTATGAAGTAAGCAAAGTAGTGGCATATGAAGATGTTACCATTTCAACGCCATTGGGAACAAAAGCTACTACAAAAATCAAAGATCCTCTAGTTATTTGTTCCATACTTCGAGCTGGATTAACCTTGCATCACGGTTTTTTGAACTACTTTGATGCTGCCGAAAACGGTTTTATTTCTGCTTATCGTCATCATCCCAATAATGATGATTACTTTGATATTTTAGTCGAATACCAAGCCGTAGCCGATATCGAGGGCAAAAATGTACTTCTTGTAGATCCGATGCTAGCCACTGGACAATCTATCGTTGCTGTTTATAATAAATTAGTAGAGAAAAAAACACCGACAGCACTTCATATTGCAGTAGTTATTGCCGCTCCAGAAGGAATTGCCTACCTAAAAGAGCATTTGCCCAACAATTGTCATCTATGGATTGGGGGCATCGACGAGAAATTAAACGAAAAAAGCTACATCGTTCCTGGACTAGGAGATGCAGGCGATTTGGCTTACGGTACTAAACTATAATTGAGAGAAAAAAGTAAACAAACTGCATACAATCAAAACTCCTAAAATCAATTCTTGTTTTAATTGTTGCTGAAATACTTCTAAAGCATTGGTTCCCATCATGGCCAAAGGCGCAAAGGCAAAAAGTAATAGGTCATTATTTTTATCAGGAGACATAAAAAACACAGCTATTGCAATTACAAAAAAAGCAATCATTTTTTTATAGGAACTATGCAATAATTGAGGTTTGCTAGAATAAGACAATAACATAACGATTACCAAGAAAATAGCCGCAGTCATAAAGATTGCAAAAGCCCAATTTTGATAATTGTTTGTAAAATAGTTTAAGGATAAGTCAACATACAACTTATCTAACCAAAACTCTTGTAAAGTTGTGGTTTCAAAAGTTAGAAATACTAAAAAACCAATACTTACAACAAACAAAGCAATAAAAGGCAAAAACCAGTTTCGGTAATCACTAGAAACATGAAAAAGTACCGAAATAAACACCAATGCCATAAACAAAATACACCAAGGTTGCAAAATTGAAGCGACCAAAATCCATAAAGCAGCGTCAAATATTTTCTCCTTAGCGGCTTTTAACGATTGCAAAGAAAGCAATCGTCGCAAGGCTAAAAGCAAAAATAAATTAACCAAAACAATTTTTAAATTATCGAACAAAGTAGGAAAGAAAAGCAAGTATAACAAAAAAAAGAAAACCGTGAAAGTACTGTCTTTGCTGAGTCCGTTTTTTTTACATATAAAATTGGTAATAAAAAGCGTCCCTACTAAAAGCAAAAAAACAAACATCTTTTGTGCAATCAAAAACATCGATTTGAGCCAAATCATTTCTTGAAATTGGTACAATAAAAAGAAAAACAACATTAAAATTACTACTAATGAATAATTTAATGGTGTAGATTTTTTAAAAACACTTGTAATCATAAGGATATTTTATACTTTTGTGACTGTAAATATAATACTTGTTTAAAAAGGAAATGCGCAAGTGACTAAAGATTCTTTGTTTTTAGGTTTCTTTTACTCTTTCGCTACCCAATAAAACACAACACATCCTTAATTTTATAAATTATGAAAGCATTTTTCGAAGCCATACAATTTTTATTTGTAGACATTTTATTTAAACCTCTTGATTTATTAAGAGATTTAGAATTGGTATCTTGGTTTGCCGCAAACACTATCAATTGGATTTTTATGATTATCTGTTCAGCAGCAATCGTTTACTGGATCAAACAATTACAAATTTTTGACGATGCAGGAACTGAAAATCAAGACACAACAGCACATTCTTTCTTAAAATAAGAACCTCTGTTCTTTTTAAGATTTTAAATAAAAAGCCCAGTAGTTTCATTGTAACTACTGGGCTTTCTTATGTTAGTATTTTAAACCAAATCAAATCCGATGTCTTTTCGGTAGTTCATTTTTTCGAATTGAATTTTTCTTATATTTTCGTACGATTGCTGTAAGGCCTCTTCAAAATTGTTTCCGTAAGAAGTAATCGCCATTACTCGACCACCATTAGTAACAACTTTTCCGTTGTCTAACTTAGTACCCGCATGAAAAACAATAGAGTTTTCTACGTTCTCTACTCCTGAAATTACTTTTCCTTTCTCAAAATCTTCTGGATAACCTCCCGAAACTAGCATTACGGTTGTAGCACTTCTTTCATCTACTTCTAAGTTAAAATCGGCAAGTTTTTCATTGGCTACTGCCAAAAATAACGCTACTAAATCTGACTTCAATCGTGGTACGACAACTTCGGTTTCTGGATCACCCATACGAACGTTATATTCAATCACAATGGGTTCGTTATTCACGTTAATCAAACCAATAAACACAAAACCTTTGTACGGAATACCATCTTTTTGTAAACCCGCAATGGTAGGTTGTACAATTCGCGTTTCAATTTTTTCCATCAAAACAGCATCTACATAAGGCACAGGAGAAACCGCTCCCATTCCACCAGTATTCAATCCAGTGTCACCTTCACCAATTCGTTTGTAATCTTTGGCTGTAGGCAAAATTTTGTAACTTTTACCATCGGTTAGTACAAAACAACTCAATTCAATTCCGTCCAAAAATTCCTCGATCACTACTTTTGAACTCGCCGCACCAAACTTTTGACCTACCAGCATATTGCGTAATTCAGTTTGTGCTTCGACTAAATCTTGAATAATCAAAACACCTTTTCCTGCTGCCAATCCATCTGCTTTTAAAACGTAAGGCGGTTGTAGTGTCGCCAAGAACTCACATCCTTTTTCTACTGTTTCGGCTGTAAAACTATCGTAAGCCGCAGTAGGTACTTGGTGCTTCATCATGAATTCTTTAGCAAATTCCTTGCTCCCTTCAAGTTGCGCTCCCAATTTCGAAGGACCAATAACAGGGATATGTTTTAAATCTGCATCATTCAAAAAGAAATCATACACGCCTTTTACTAAGGGGTCTTCTGGTCCTACGACTACCATTTCTATGTTTTCTTTTATCACCACTGCTTTGATGGCTTCAAAATCTGTAGCGCTAAAATCTAAATTGGTTGCTATAGTAGCGGTTCCTGCATTTCCAGGAGCTACAAACAGCGTGTCACAAAGTGGACTTTGAGTCATTTTCCAAGCAAAAGCATGTTCTCTTCCGCCTGAACCTAATAGTAAAATATTCATGTTGTAGTTGTTTATTGTGTTGGTTTTTCTTCTATTGAAGACGTGGTGCAAAAATAATTGCTTTTGAACGTAAAAAATAATTTAATTGTAAAAAGTTCGTGTATATCTACCGATGCCCACTTAGATAGTTTATTTTTGATAAAATTTTATGCAATGTTTCGTCTTTTTAATGTAACCCTTCGACTTAATGGTTTTCCGATTCGTGAAGCAGAATTGGAATTGGATGCAATTTTTACCTTATCCGATGCCGAACACGAGGCCTTTGTTACCCAAAAAAAGAATGAAATTGTAACGTATCATCTAAAAAACAATGCTTTTTATAAAACATTGGTGGGAAAAAGAACCGTTGAAAACTGGCACGATTTGCCCGTATTGAACAAACAACATCTTCAAAAACCATTGGCGGAACGTTTGTCGAAAGGTTATACAACCAAAAATGTGTATCTCAATAAAACCTCGGGCTCAAGCGGCACTCCTTTTGTTTTTGCCAAAGACAAATACGCCCATGCGCTAACTTGGGCATCGAATATCGCCCGATTTGGTTGGCACGGTATCGATTTTAACAGCTCCTATCAAGCCCGATTTTACGGCATTCCGATGGATTTTTTTGGCTATAGAAAAGAACGACTCAAAGACTTTTTGAGTCATCGCTATCGCTTTCCTATTTTTGATTTGTCGGACAGGATTTTAGATGGTTTTTTGAAAGAATTTGAGACCAAAAAATTTGATTACATCAATGGTTATACTTCTTCCATTGTCTTGTTTGCCAAATTTTTGCAACAAAAAAACAAGGTACTCAAAACGATTTGTCCTACGCTGAAGGTTTGTGTAGTCACTTCAGAAATGCTTTTCCCAGAAGACAAGTTACTCTTAGAAAAACAATTTGGCGTTCCGGTGGTTAATGAATACGGCGCCTCTGAGTTGGATTTGATTGCTTTTGAAAATCAAGACGGAGAATGGCAAGTCAACACCGAAACCTTGTTTGTAGAGATTTTGGACAAGAACAATCAAGCGGTTCCTAATGGAACTCCTGGTCGAATTGTCATTACTTCTCTCTTCAATAAAGCGCATCCTTTTATTCGCTATGACTTGGGAGACATTGGCGTTTTGGATGAAAAAAGCACTGCAAAAAAACCTATTCTTAAACAACTAATTGGGCGAACCAATGATGTAGCGCAATTGCCTAGTGGTAAAAAATCACCTGGATTGACTTTTTATTATGTAACCAAAAGCATCATTGAAGACGACGGCAATGTCAAGGAATTTATCATCAAACAAACCCAAATCGATACGTTTGAAATTGAATATGTAAGCCAAACCGAATTAACCGCAGCACAAATTCAAAAAATTGAAAGTGCAATTGCCTTGTATTTAGAAAGTGGATTGGTTTTTAGTTTCATTCGAAAAGAAAAGCTTGAACGAAGTCATCGTGGCAAATTGAAGCAGTTTACGTCAATGCTAAAATAACTGAAAGACAGAAATTAATTTTGCGTATAAAGAGCCAAAGGCTCGAGACCTTTTGTAGGGATGGGTTTTAACCTGTCCACAAATAAAATCATACAACAAAGATCCATAGGGTTGGCACATATTTTTTTATGAATATAAATGGATCATCCCTACGGGATTATATTGGGATGTTTACATTTACATCCAACGGATTAAAATCCGTTGCTACAATATATCCCGAGCCGAAGGCTCTCTCGAATGAGAATAAAAGCTAGCTTCATTCGAAAAGAAAAACTCGAACGAAGTTTTCGTGGGAAATTAAAGGAGTTTACTTCATTTTTAAAAAGTAAACAAAATCGTATATTAGTGTTTTCAAAAGAGAACCTATGACTATCAATTCGCTACTTTCGGAAGAAACTATTGCTAACAAAATATACTTTATCCGTAACCAAAAAGTGATGCTGGATGCTGACTTATCTGAACTTTATAGTATTGAAACCAAACGATTAAACGAACAAGTAAAAAGGAACATATCTCGATTTCCCGAAGATTTTATGTTTCAATTAACTGAACTTGAATTTCAAAACTTGAAGTCGCAATTTGCGACTTCAAGTTGGGGAGGAAGTAGAAAGTTACCATCGGCTTTCACCGAACACGGCGTTTTGATGTTGTCGAGTGTTCTAAAAAGCGACAAAGCCATTCAGGTGAATATCCAAATTATGCGCATATTCACCAAAGTAAGACAAATGCTTTTGGACACTACTGAACTAAAAATTGACATCCTACAGATTCATAAAAAATTAGAAAATCACGACAAAAATATTGAGCTGGTTTTTTCGTATTTGGATGAGCTGACTGAGAAAAAAGAGAACGAGCCACCCAGACCAACTATTGGGTATAAAAAATAAATCGTTCTTTGATTGCCAACAAATAAGCTAAATCTCTCCTTTTAGCCCCGGGAGGAGCGGCATCCTTTGTTGACGGGGTTCGGCAACAAAGATATAGCGGATCACGGGACGATGCTGACTGATAACACTCATTGTTTCTGCTCCTAAACAGTAACTAAATTTTTGATATACCTAGGTTTTATGAGTAACTGTGTGAACAAGAAGCCGAGCATAATGAACAAAGCCACCACAAAATTATACCGATGAAATTGGCGATAAACGGCAAAGTTGTGTTGCAATAAGGCGACCTTGGAAGCCGAAAGCGAGTTGTTGCGAATGCGGTAATAGGCCAAACTTTCGGGAACGGGTTTGGCGCTTTTCAATTTCTTGAGAATGGTGAGCCAAAGCATCCAATCTTGACGTTTTCGTATGGAAGAAATGGCGATTTTTCCAAAAAAATTGGCGTCATAAATGCCTGTTAAGTTGCCTACATAGTTGCAAAAAAACAGCTGACGATAGGATAAATTTTTTGGCGCTTCGACTAGTTTATGCAATGGATTTCCTGCTTCATCAATGCATTCGTAAAAAGAAAAAGTAAATGGCTGTTGTTGTTCTTGCATAAATTGAAGCTGACGCACCAATTTATTGGGTTTCCATAAATCGTCGGCGTCCAAAAAAGCGATGTAATTGCCTTGGCAATGATGAAGGGCATTGTTGCGCGTAACACCTGTTCCGGAGTTGGTTGGATTTTTGAAAATTCGAATGCGGTGGTCGTTTTGAGCTAAATTTTGAGCGATAGTAACCGTTGCATCGGTTGAGCCGTCGTCTACCAAAATTACTTCCCAATGCGGATAGGTTTGTTGTTGTACAGAAGCAAGCGTATCAGCAATAAAATCGGCTGAATTGTAGGTTGGAATGATTATAGAAACTAGTTTTTCCATATTAATACGCTTTATCTTCGCCTTTGATGGTGTTGAAAATCGTCATAAAAATGATTTTGATGTCTAACAAAATTGACCAATTTTCCATATAGAAAATATCATATTTCACTCGGTTGATGATATCTGCTTCTTTTTCTACTTCGCCGCGATAGCCTTTGGTTTGCGCCAATCCTGTAATACCGGGTTTTACAAAATGGCGTACCATAAACTTATTGACACGTTGGGCATACATTTCGGTATGGCTCACCATATGTGGTCTTGGTCCTACTACCGACATTTGTCCCAAAAAAACATTAATGAATTGCGGCAACTCATCGATACTAGTTTTTCGCAAAAATCGCCCTACTTGAGTAATTCTAGGGTCGTTTTTGGAAACTTGCTCAAGATGGGCTTCTGGATTCAAATTCATAGAACGGAATTTGTAACAATCAAATTCGTGGTAATTCAGTCCGTTTCTTTTTTGCACAAAAAACACTGAGCCTTTTGATTCTAGCTTGATGATAATGGCCAAAATTGGGGTAAGCCAAGAGAGAATTCCAATTATGACAAGTAAAGAAAACAATACATCAAAAACTCTTTTGATGCCTTTGTTCAGCGCGCTGTCTAACACTATATTCCGTAACGATATCACAGGAATGTAATCATAATAATCAAACGCAAAGTTTCTGGAAAGAATTTGTTCTTCGTTGGGAATAAACTTCAAGGTCTTCAAGTTATTATCGGCAAAATCTACCAAACACGAAATTTGTTTCTGACTCAAATCATCCATTGCGCAATACATTTCATCGATTTTATTTTTTAAAACATACTGGCAACATTCTTTGATATAATCCTTTGGATGGTGATCTAAATCGAACGTTTTTTCTAAAACATACCCATAATCTGGATTTTCGGTAAAGAAATGTTGCAAAGATGCGATGTTTCTTGGACTACCAAACAAGACCACTTTTCTAAAATTACCTCCAAAAAGAACTCTGAATTTTTGTAGAAAAAAGTAAATCGCCAATTTAAAAAACAACACCATCGCAATAACAATCGAACTAAAAAAGAGCGTTTTTTGAATACTGGCGCTTGGATTATTGATAAAAATTACGGCCAACGAAAATAATGAAAACAGCATCCATTGTTTGAAAGCACAATTCAATATTGCAATAACTTTGGTGTAGCGATAGACTTCATAAAATCCTAAGGTCGATGCAATAACCAGCCAAGCCATAATTAAAGTAACCGGATTATAACCCGATAACAAAGGTAAATCGGTACAATGAATAGCCGCTACTAAAATGATTCCACTATCCAAAACATAGGAAAAGGGCCGAATGTATCCTGAATATCTACCGGTTTTGGTCTTCACTGATGATGAAAATGAGCTTTGGGATTAAAAAATATATTTCGAAAAATCCTTGTGTTCTTCTTTGGATAATTCTTCTTTCGAAAGCGATTTGAAATAATCATAGGTAATTTTCATCCCTTCAGCACGATTCACTTTGGCCTCCCAACCCAATAATTCTTTGGCTTTGGTAGTATCTGGCTGACGCTGCAAAGGATCGTTAATCGGTAATGGATGATACACCACTTTTTGAGAAGTACCCGTTAGTTTTATGATTTCTTCAGCAAAATCTTTAATCGTAATTTCGTCTGGGTTTCCAATATTTACAGGATATACATAATCCGAATGCAACAATCTAAAAATGCCTTCTACTTGATCGTCTACATAACAAAAAGAACGCGTTTGCATCCCATCGCCAAAAATAGTCAAGTCTTCGCCACGAATCGCTTGCCCAATAAATGCTGGAATCACGCGTCCGTCGTTGAGACGCATCCTAGGTCCATAAGTATTGAAAATACGAACAATTCTAGTTTCTACTCCGTGAAACGTATGGTACGCCATCGTAATCGATTCCTGAAAACGTTTCGCCTCATCATACACACCACGAGGTCCAATGGTATTGACATTGCCATAATATTCCTCCGTTTGCGGATGAACTAAAGGATCTCCGTATACCTCTGAAGTGGATGCGATAAGAATTCGAGCTTTTTTAACTCTCGCCAAACCCAATAAATTATGAGTGCCCAAAGAACCTACTTTTAAGGTTTGAATCGGAATCTTCAAATAATCAATAGGACTTGCTGGTGAAGCAAAATGCAAAATATAGTCTAACTTTCCAGGAATATGTACAAACTTGGTAATATCGTGATGATAAAACTCAAAATTTCCCAGCTTAAATAAATGTTCAATATTTTTTAAATCTCCAGTAATCAAGTTATCCATCCCAATTACATGATAGCCCTCGTTAATGAAACGATCACACAAATGCGATCCCAAAAATCCTGCGGCTCCAGTGATAAGTATTCTTTTCATTGCTTGCATATTATTCAAAAACAAATGTAGTTGATTTGAAGAAAATTCCTTTACAAACCCCCTCATTCTTTTTAAATTAGAAGTAGGAAGCAAAGGCTTTTTGGGCAACATCGTCCCGTGATCCGCTGTATCTTTGCTTTTTAAAAGAAAAAAGCAAAGGATGCCGCTACTCCCGGGGCTACAAGGCTACAACTCGTTTATTTGGGTTTATTTTTCCATCAATTATAATGTGATGTTAGTATAAGTTCTTTAGAATACTTTATTTTTGCTTCCCAAGCAAAAAATAAAAATTTGAAAGTTGTACATATCATCGAAGCATTAGGCGGAGGCGTTTATACCTATTTTGAAGATCTAACCCATCATTTCGAAAAAGAAGCTATTCGTCAAAAAGTGCCAACTTCCATACTCTATAGCGACAAACGTAATGAAATCGACCCTCAAAAGGTCACGCAATTATTCTCCACCATTCCTTCTGTAAAAGTCTCGATGGAAAGAGAAATAAATCCTATTTCGGACTTCAAAGCCATACAATCCTTGGTCCATGAACTCCAAAAAATCCAACCCGATGTAGTGCATTTGCATTCTTCAAAATCCGGTGTTTTAGGAAGAATTGCCTGTTGTTTTGTGAGTCCAAAACCACTCCTTTTTTATACGCCACACGGTTATGCTTTTCAACGTACTGATATTTCTCCCATCTCCAAAAAAATGTATTGGTGTATTGAGAAATACTTTCAAAAAATCTTCGGAGGAATCACTATCGCTTGTGGTGACTCAGAATATGCTTTAGCCAAACAACTAGGTCAAGCAGAAGTAATTCGAAATGGGATTGACATAACTTCTATTCAAAGGTGTCTTCAACCTATTACAAATTCAGTACTAACTATCGGAACAGCAGGTCGCATTACTGCCGCGAGAAACCCCAAACAATTCAACGCCATTGCCTTACAATTTCCAGAGTATCAATTTGTGTGGATTGGCGATGGAGAAGAGCGAAATCAAATTACAGCCCCAAATATCAAAATTACCGGTTGGTTTTTAGAAAAAAAACAAGTATACGAGCAAATAAATGCTTTGGACATTTACCTCCAAACCTCCCTTTGGGAAGGATTACCTATAGCGGTTCTTGAGGCTATGGCATTAATGAAACCCGTAATTGCGACAAAAATAAATGGCAATAAAGATACTGTTGTTCCCAACGAAACTGGATTTTTGTATCAAGAAATATCGGAGTTAACGGCCTACTTCAAAACCCTTGAAGATCCGTTAACAAGAGTAAAATTTGGCACTACTGCCCTAAATAGATGCAAAGATCTGTTTGACACCAACAAGAACTTTACAGCGCTTGAGAAAGTATACGAACGTTACTTTTACGCTGCAACCAAAGACTCCCAAAAATAGAAAACCAAAATCCGCTAAAGGTAATTCCATCAAAACGCAATAAAAAATCATCCGTCAAATTTGACGTAAAAAAAAGAAAGAAGAAAGAAAAGACCACTGCGTTTTTTAAATCAATCCCCAAATAACCAATTGCACCAATATAAAGCAAAACAACTAGTGGTCCTAAAACACCAAATTTGAGTAAAAAATCAAGAAACTGATTGTGGGTAGGAAACGCATATTTAGCTAAAAAATGCTGATTAGTCTGTTTAAAATACTTCACTAATTCTGGTTTTCCATCCGATGAACCTACGCCAAAAGGCAAATATTGCAACGATAATTCCCAAGCCGATTTCCATATAGAAACTCTGGTTACCAAAGCATTAAAAACCTTTATTTCGGGGTGATCAATTTCGTCTAACTTTCCCACCTTGTCCATATAAGCAAAAGTAACAGAACTGTATTTTTCTTTCATATAAGGATTTTTTTGAACAAAAAGTATAAAAATCCCCGCTATTACTCCGCCAATACATAGACCATACAGCATCATTTTTTTTAGATTAAAATGCGCTAAAAAAAATGAAAATACAACAAATAAATACCCTGCCAACACATTGAATAAAGCCATTCGAGTATTGACCAAAAGCACGAAGAAAAAAGAACATGCAAATACCATAAAGTTGAAAAAAACAACGCTTTTGTCTTTTTTCATTTGCCAACTTTGTAACAACAAGTACAAAGCCGCTATACTCACAAAAGCCAAATGCATGTTGAGCGCAGGCGCATGAATCCCGATAGAATTTGCAAAAACATAGCCCATTTCCCAAAGATGAACGCCATGCCAATATTTAATGACATACTCCGGAAAAACAAATACAAACCGAAGCGCAAAAACAATCATTACTAAAGTCGTAGTATTTACATAATATCCCAACAATTTCAAAAAAGAAATCCTTTGGTAATTTCCCAAAATAAACAAGGGAAACAAGACCAATGCCGTCGTTTTTTCTATTGATTTAATGCCTTGCGACAAAGAATCATTGTTCCAAAAAAACACTAACTCTAACAAAAAAGGTGAAGCGATAATCCCCGCTAGAACCAACGCTTTTTTGGACCACTTCGTTTTCTTGAAATTGAGTATATTTAAAAGTGAAAAAGCAAAAATTAACCAAGTACAAGGCTTCCTAAAGATTAAGGTACATGCGATGGCTACCAAAAAAAAAGAAAAAATGTTATTGAACTGCTTTTCGGAAATGGTCATAATAAAGCGCATAATAGATTAGAGGGAAAACACCCATTTTGTGACGAATCGCTGATCCTAAATCGGGTTCGAAAACGCCTTGCAGTATAAAAAAAGAGAACACAAAAAGAAGTATCCATAACTCGTACACATATTCTTTCTTGTCTTTTATACAACGAGCCAATCGAACTAATAAAATATAAAACAGGAATAACTGCCAAATTACAAACAATAAAATTTGTGGAGAAAAAATATGTTTCAATCCATTAAGGGGAACATTTACCGTAAAAAAACCATACAAAATCCCAATAATTTCTCCATACCAAGTGTCTGCTTTTACCGGAGAAACAATACTAGAATTAGCATCAACAGACCCGATTCTGAAACTATTAATAAGCTCTCGACTTTGCTCCGAAAAAAATTGTCCTTGTACAAAACCATAACTCAATGACAAAAAAATAATTATTGCAATTCCGTAAAATAACGTTGTAAAAGTTCGATTCGGAATTTTGATACAAGTAACCCAATACATTCCCATAGCAACTATTGGTAATAGGGCAAAATACGGTCTATACATCACTCCAAAAAAAATAAAAAGAGACAAGGCAACAAACAACGTTTGCGGAAAAGAAAATAGCTTTTTTTGAAATAAAAAAACTATGATCGAGAGGTACAAAAAAGTAATAAACTCCTTAGAAGGCATCGCCATAAAAATAGCCATCATGGTAAAAGCAAAATACACCAAAACGTTTTTAATCGTCACTTTCTCGAACGTCCTTGGAATGCCTATTTTATACAAAATTCCCATCAAAATAGGAAACTGAATCAATGCAATCAATCCAAAAGGCAAATACCGCAAGCCTGTTACTTTATAAAACAAAATCGTCAAAGGATAACTCCCAAAATAGCCTATTTCGTTGCCTTTATCATAAGCAATTATAGCTGCATCATAATAAAAACGTTTGGGTAAAATAAAACTTGCTGCAAAGGCTACAAGGAGATTGAGTCCCACAAGGAGGAAAAAAGCAGCGGTGTTTTTTTTTAGGAATAAAGACATTCAGGACTAATTGAAAATAGTAGTAACAAACTTAACTCAAAAACAGCTTAACTCCATCTTTGACATACACAAAAAGAGCGGTTCCAAGATTCCAAAATAAGGCACTTACCGAAAAAGCAATAGCGGCACCCAACATTCCATAGGAAGGAATCAGCCAATAATTGAGTAGAAAATTAAGGACAAGAGCACCCAAAACTATACGTTGAAAAATACGTTGCCGCCCTGTCATGTTCAGATAAACAGGAGCCGATCCAAAAAATGCACATAAACCTTGTCCTAAAACCAACACTACTAATGCCTCTTTGGCCACTAGATAATTGGAACCGAAAAATTGCAAAACAAACTCTGGAAAGAAAAGTAATCCAATAACTGCGGGTAGCGTAATCACAACTATTAATCGAGAACTATTTTGAACTATTTGCTGTACTTTGTCTCTTTCTTTATTTGAAAAACTGGCCGCAATAGCTGCCGAAACGGTAATATTTACCGTTAAAATAATAACAGACAACAAAGTCATTAATTTGACCGCTACGGAATAAAAAGCAACTGTGGTGTCGCCATAATATTTTTTTAAAAAAAGTATATCAAAACTCATCATCAAAAAAATAGCCATTCCACTTACAGCAATAGGAAAAGAACGCGTTAAAATCTCACGAGAAGAAAAACAATCAGCAGAAGAAGTTGCTGTTTTTTTTGTAAAAAAATAAAAAGTAAAAACCGTTGTAAGCACTCCAGAAAAAACAAAACTCAACAAAAAAGCATCAGCTAAATAGGGTTCTAATTGCCATTGTACTAATATAAAAGCTACCACAATTATAGGTAAGTATTTAAAAATATTTCGGAAAAATTCAGCTACTCCTATTTCTTCTAACGCTCTAAAAACCTCAACATTTAGAATTGAAAGTCCGTAAAAAAACAAGGCTGCCGAAGCTTTTAACAAAAGAGAATAGGTCCCGTCATCCGAAAAAAATTGTGCAACTACAGAAGCATCCAATATTACTATAAAAGCAAATAAAAGCAGAGAAGCAAAAAATAGCATCAGGACCATTTTTAGATATACTTTTTTCAAATGTCCCAAAGAGTACTCCGGATACAAGCGCCCTTTGAAATACAATATGGATTGATCAAAACCCAATAAACAAATACTTCCGATAGCAAAAAGAAACGTACGAACAAAATCATATTCCCCTACTATTTGAGGTGTATACTTTTGCGTTAAAAACAAAGTAAAGCCAAACAAAAGAACCACTCCAAAAACCCGGATCAATAAGGTTAAAAAACTTTGCCGAACCACAGGGTTTTGAACCATTTTATGGAAGCTAAATCGAATTGTTTTTAACACATTAGGTCTTGTTAGCAAAAGAAAAATATTTTTAGGAAGCAACCGTTTTAGATTTAGCCAATTGCTTTTGATAAAATCGAAGGAACAAATGGATAACAACAAACAACAGTACCAGCAATAATGGCAATACAATTTTCATTGCACCATTTACTGCTTTTGAAGCATTACTATTCAAAGTGAATGTCACCTCTTTAATGGTTTTTTGAAAGTTGATTACTTTCAATCGGTTTACACCTTGAATAAACAACAAATCTTGCTTGGTTTTTATAATGTCATTCAACTGCGTGTTTTCGTTGTAGTACATCAACTTATCGTTTTTTAACGAATTCTTTACATTAGCCGAAAATCCATTAAGAACACCATTAATTTGTTGAATAATGGTATCATTTTGCGCAATATCTTGTTTCAAATTTACCAATCCAACTTTTTGGATGGCTGAAAAATAGTCCGATTGATTGAGGTAGTTCAACAACGGTGTAATCAATTCCTTCTCATTAGTGATCCCATTTGTAACAACTGCTATATTGTGATAGGTGTAGTTTTTACTGGTAATATTGTCCTCTAGTACTTTTTTTACCTCACCAACCTCAGCCATTAACTTAATTAGTTCAAAATTGCGCTCTTTTTCTTCAATAAATTTATAAACATCGGCAATAGGTTTAATTTCAATTTTTCTTAAGGCCTCGGGATGCAATAATCCCACTTCTTTTTGTAAAAAAGCAGCATCCCCAGCATTAATTTTAGATTGAAGCAGATTGATTTTGGCATATAAATAATCCACACTTCCAAAGTTGGGAATCACAGTAATTTCATGGGTATACAATTTATTGTTTTTATCCAAAAATAACCCCAAACCAAAACCAATGATTAGCAAAAATGTCACTATTTTCCATTGGTGTACAAAAAACTGAATACAATTAAACAGTAGCGTATTCAATCGTTCGAAACCCTTTTTTACCTTGGTGGTAATTTGAAATACATCAATTTCTGAATCGCTATGCGAAGGTGTACTCATGAGCTTTTATTTACTATTCAAGATTTGTTCTAAAATTTTAATGGTAATCAAATACGTTGGTTTTACGCCAGTCGTTCCTAATCCTCCTGAAGCCAATGTACTTCCTGTTTCAAGCGGATTATCAGAAGCATAGTAAGCATAACGCACTTTGATGTCTTTTGGTACACTCTTTCTGATTTTAGAGGCTGATTGTATTGCTTTTTGGTAATAAGATCCTTCCATTTCCAGACCTATCACGCCCCAAGTCGACTCGTGGAAAAACTTCAATAGATCTCTATTTTGAAGTGATGTTCCCAAAACGGTTACCATAGGTCCTGCAAAAATAGCGATATCATTCCCTTCAAACATTTCGGCTGTCAATTCATTTTCAAAGAAATAATTATCGGCTGTTCCTTCGTTGATATGCGCATTCGGAATCATAATATCGCCTTTTCCTCCTTCTAGAATACCGGCTTTTCCCATAATAGAAACTGATTGTACCGTAAGCAACGTCTCTTTTTTGTAGGGTTTTAATAATTCGTCAATGGTTTCATAGGCTTGTTCTCCAAAAGCATAATCCATAACAATCAAAACAGGCGCTTTGTCTCCTAGTTTTGCCTTAGGAAAAGCGGTTTTGGACCAATCAATTTTGGCGGTATCAAACAATTGTACATCAATATTGGTTCCTGAAGTATCAGGCAAAAATACCATTCCATTTTTTTCGGCTACGGTTTCTACCTGCTTGCGTAATTCTTTGGCGCCTGATTTGCTCAATTCTTCATAAATCACAAAATCCGATTTGTCCTTAAACTTCGATTTTAGGAGTGGTGTGGCAAAAATTGAATTCATCACACTGTGCATGTTGGCACTAATGACATGAATAGGTCGGTCTAATAAGTTGTTGGTTTTTAAAACCTCTTTGATATTATTGGCCCAAATTTCGCCATGAATATGATGCCCTAAACGTTCTCTCAAAATTGGACTAAAGGTGATGGTTCTTTTGTTGTTCTCTACCACTTCTTCGATGGCTAATTTTCCTAACCAATAAATGACGTGTAGAAAACGATCCGGCGCATTCTCGGAACCAAAAGCATCATAAATATCTAATACTTCTTCGAAGGTTCTTCCCAAAATATTGGACGCATGCGAAATCGCTTTTTCTTTTTCGATTTGTGTAAGCTTCTTGGTTTGGTTTACGGCTGCTTCTAGTTTTAGCCAATCTCTAGATACTTCGCCAGCATCATCAAGTAAAACGCGGTCTTTGATTTTATGGGATTCAATAAAAATGAAGGTCAGATGCGTCAAAATATCATAAATATCTGAACGTCCGCGAGTGATTTCAACATTCATTTGCTCTTCGTCAATTCGGTAGCAATTTCTTCTTCGCTTTGGCGGAACAATGGCTTTAAAATGCGATTTTGCGTATCCCTCTTCGGATGTTAAATTTATAAAACGACACTCTTCGATCCCAATAGGAAGTCGTTCAATGACATATAAAAGTCCGTTGAGTTCTACTTTTTCCTCAGCTATATTTCCATAAATTTCGGGGCGCAAGGCCAATAAAGCTTCCCGTAAAGTATCACCAGAAACACCCATTGGTTTATAAAACCCACGGTTGAATAAATGGCGAATGGTAATGTACATTTTTTCTATCGCCGCAGAAGATTCTTGCGCTCTAGATCTCGATATATGTTTGGTTGTATTCATCTTGTTTGTTTTTTATCACTTTTATTGTTTTGAAAAACCTCTTCAAACCATTTACTGTTTGCTGAAAACTTTCCGATTTATTTCCATCAATAGTAATAAAGGGTGCAATCTTTTTAGCTCCTCCTACTTTTTGAAATTCAGGAAGTATTTTTTTTAATTCATCGAAAGCATTACAATTATCCGGCACTCTAAATTTTGATTTATTACTATAATTTTGATTTTTAAAATTTGGATATGCTTTATTAACTGCCAAAAAATCGCCGATGTACCACGATTCAAGTTCTCTACATACGATCCTAACTAGCTTAGGACAATCCCCATTTTGATCACAAATGTCTAACAGCTTTTTTTTAAGAATTTTACAATCAGAACTGTCTTGGTCTTGCATTATTATTATACCTGATGCTTCATGATTCCAATTACTTAACAATTTAACTTTTGATGGTATGTTTTTTTGTAAATCGCTTTTACCTTCAAAACTTCTTATAAAATAGTTTTCATTCAGAATCCAATCATTATCCAAAATTTTAGGCAATAGAATGTTTAGAAATTCTTTCATTGATGGTTCTTCTACTAAAATCTCAATTCTTGCCATACCTTAATTTTTTGGTCCACTCCCAATAAAATATCCTTGCTTCCACAAATAGCCCAATTTATCACCATCTTTAAATAAACCTGAAATAGCATTATCTTCAGAGGCTCTCTTGATATTTGTAAACCCATTAGTTTTTTGCAACCAAAAAAGTTCCTCTAATTCTAAAGCATTTACAAAGTCTGGTGAGTGGGAGGATATAAATACTTGTCCACCTCTATTAGCATAATCTCTGAATTCCTCTGCTAATTCAATCAAAAGTTCAGGATGTAAATAATTTTCAGGTTCTTCTATACATAAAAGAGGATGTGGTTTGGGATCATTAAGTAACACCAAATAAGCAAACATTTTGATCGTACCATCTGAAACAAATCTAGAAATAAAAGGGTCTTTAAAACTACCGTCGCTAAACTGCAAAACGATTCTACCATCAATAGTTTCTTTAGCCTCAACTTTATCAATTCCTGGAACTCTCTCTTTCATTTTGTCTAAAATTTTTTGAAAAGTCTCAGGAAAATTCTCATATATATACTTAGTTACCTGAGCCAAATTATCTCCAGTTGTTGATAAATGCTCACTCAAACCCGTATCTTCTATATTTTGAGCAGCTTGAATTTGAAAATTAGACACATACCAATTTTCAAGTAATCTTCTAAAGGAACTAATGGCATTAAATTTTTGAAATTGACCTAATCCTTTGATTGCTAAAATATCTGGGCTATCTAATGTTTGCTCCTCTCTTTGTTCTTTAAATTCTTGTTTAGCACTTTCAAATTCACTCTCGTTAACAATTGCATTTCCTTTTCCGTAAGTAAATTCTAAAAATCTATAGGGTCTTCCTCTATTTCCTCTTCTATAACTCAATACTTCTTTTGAAACAACTGGCATATTATTTTCGCCCAAACAAACACAAAGTTCATAAGTAATTAAAGGTTGTTTTTTTCCTTCAACATCTGGATTTCTAAATTTTATTTCAATTTCAATGTCTCCAACCCCATTCCGTGAATATACTTCTTTATAGCCACCCCTTTTATTTAAAGCTGTTCTTACATTACTTTTAAGAGCATCACTCAAAAATCCAAATACTTCAAAAAGTGTAGATTTACCCGCTCCATTTGCGCCGAGAAATACGCACATATTAGGCAAATCCCTTATCTCAGTGTCCTGATATACTTTGAAATTCTTTATTCTAATTTTCTCGATTTTCATCTTCGTGTGTTTTTATTTAAATCTACTTCAAATATTTTAAGCTTAATCCTTTTTACTACAATCTTTTCAAAGGTAAGTAAAAGTTTTTTTTGTGGATTATACTAAAATTATGAAACGGTATCATTTCTTAACCAAGGGAAAAATAAAGGTTTTTTCACTAAACATTGGATAATACATCCGCTATTTTTCGATCATTACTCAATCTCGGGATTTTATTTTGTCCACCCAATTTTCCGATGGATTTCATATAGTCTTGGAAACCGTTTTTGGCGACTTTGGTGATGACTACTTTTCGCAACACATTTCCAACAATCAAATCATCATAATAGATGTTTTGCTTGCGCATGGCTTGGTCAATAGCTTCGGCAAAAGCAACCTCATCCTCTGGTTCGTTTTCAAATTCAATAAACCATTCGTGATAAGGCAATCCTTCTTTTGGCGTGATTTGCGGAGCCACCGTAAATTCATTGATGCGAATAGTGGTGCCTTGAATCGCTTCTTGCAGCGCACTTTCTACTTCTTTTCCAATCACGTGTTCCCCAAAAGCAGAAATATAATGTTTGATTCTACCCGAAACAATAACGCGATAAGGTTTCAATGAAGTAAACTGTACGGTATCCCCAATATTGTAGCCCCAAAGTCCCGCATTAGTCGAAATAATCAGTACGTAATTCACACCCAATTCGACTTCGCCTATGGTATAGCGCTTAGGATTTTCGATAAAAAAATCTTCACTTTTGATGAACTCATAAAAAATTCCTGAATTCAACAGCAACAACATTCCTTTTTCTTTTTGAGCATCTTGGTAGGCAAAAAAGCCTTCAGAGGCAGGAAAAAGTTCTATGCTATCTACTCTTCGGCCAATTAAATTCTCGAATTTGGCGCGGTAGGGTTCAAAATTAACACCTCCATAAATGAATAAATTGAAGTTTTGGAACAATTCTCCAACTGGTTTTTGAGCCTTTTGTTGCAATTTTTCGAAATACATTTGCACCCAAGACGGAATTCCAGAAATCACGCGCATGTCTTCTTTTATGGTCTCTTCTACAATAGCGTTGACTTTGGTTTCCCAATCTTCAATACAGTTGGTTTCCCAAGAAGGCATTCTATTTTTTTGCAAATAACCGGGAACAAAATGAGCAGCTATGCCTGATAATCGTCCTAATTTAATCCCGTTTTTCTCGGTTAAAATTGGACTTCCCTGCAAGAAAATCATTTTTCCGTCTACAAAATCAGCATTGCCAGTTTCATGAATGTAATGCAATATGGCGTTTCGAGAGGCTTGAATATGTGTTGGCATCGACTCTTTGGTTAACGGAATATACTTAGCACCTGATGTCGTTCCCGAGGTTTTGGCAAAATAAAGTGGTTTGCCTTTCCAAAGTATATTTTCTTCTCCATTCACCACACGATCGACATACGATTTTAATCCTTCATAATCTCTGATAGGAACATTTTGAACAAAATCGGCATGAGATTGTATTTGCTCAAAATGATGGTCCTTCCCAAATTGAGTGTTTTTGGCTTCTTTTATCAATTTTTTAAAAACAGCCTCTTGAGTGACAACGGGATGCTGTGCCCATTCTTGTGTCTTTCGGACTATTTTTTTTGCAAATAATTTTGCTGCAATTGCTTTTATTGACATGTGTTTTTTGTTTAAAACGCAACGTTTTAGATGATGCTTATTATTATTTTTTGTTAGAGGAGCTCTTAGAAGTACCCTTCTTTTCTGCTTTGGCAACTTCTTTTCTTAAACTTACTTCTTCTTCACCAGCTTTGAGTGCTTCAGGAGAAATTGTTGATTGCGTTTGAGCTAAAATCGAATCTTTATTAAAAGCTACATGTTCTAATTTGCCTGTTAAAACTTTTTGAATACCCTTGAGATAGGCCTCGTTTTTCTCTAAAGCCTGACTCAACGAATCTGTTTTTAATGCCAAAATCGTAGCTTCTTTTTTAAGCTGAGAAGATGAATACCCCGGAATATACTCTCGTAACGGAGTAAAAGCAATTAATAATGTAGTCGTTGTGATTAAAAAAATAGCACTCAAAGTCCCCGCGACAAATACATTCAAAAGACTCAATTTGAACGAAAATAATTCCTCAAAGGTTTCTTCATTAATTAGAATCAACCGTTTTTTCATGAATACTACTCTCTTCAGATGATTCGGTAACAAACGATTTTTAAACATAATTCCTTTTTATTTGGGCAAATATAACGATTAATGCTTGTTAGCTTAAAGCCCCTGAGTCGTAATTATTAAGATCTAAACTCAAATTTATCATATATTTAACGCTAACACGAATAAATAATTCTTTCAAAAACAAAACAGATTAAGGAATTCTATATACATTTGCAGCAATAATTAGTACAAATTTGCTTCGGCAATAAAAAATACAATCATGGGAAGATTTGGAGTTACAGAAATCCTAGTTATACTAGCAGTTGTTTTATTACTTTTTGGAGGTAAAAAAATTCCAGAATTAATGAAAGGTTTAGGAAG
>CAUPCW010000051.1:0-23516 GCA_963509895.1 uncultured Flavobacterium sp. | reverse complement strand
TTAGTTATCTGAGTTCTTCCTGTTCTTACTAATTGTTGAATTGTTGGCATAATTAATACTAAAAATTTCTTATTATATTAAATTCCCGCTTTTTACGGGGTTGCAAATGTATAAAATATTTTTCACTATACAAACCATAATACATTAATTTTCAACAACCTTATTTAAGATTATGAATTTCATAACATTCAACGGATATTTGCGTTACTTTTATTTCAAACAAAATTACTTGAGACATTTACTAACCATAGTCCTTCTTTTCACACTTTGCCAAATAAGCATGGCTCAAAAATTTATTTTAAAAATCAATGGTTCTTCAAATTCAGAAAACAAAACTATCGATTCATTAAACTACAATAAAACACATAAAAACTTATCTTCACTAGAAAAAGAAATCACCCTAACTTCAATAAAACTTGAAAAACTAGGATATCTAGAACACGATACCAAAGAACTAATCAAAAAAAATGACAGCACCTTTACAATTGAAATTCGATTAAAAGAACAAACGAAATACTCCTATATATATATAGGTAAAAATACCGAAATAAAACATTTCATCAGAAGCCAAACAGATAACGACACACTACTTTTAAAATATCCAGAAACCAAAGCATTGTTAGAAGAAACAACGAACAAACTTGAACAATTAGGTTACCCATTAGCTAAAGTTCAATTAGAGAATATCAAAAGAAAAAACAACAAACTAATTGCAGATTTAACAATACAACTAAACATCCAAAGAAAAATAGATCAAATAGTGTTAAAATTTAAAGAAGAAGAAAAAAAACAGAAATACTTCCCCTCAAACTATTTAACTCAAATCAATAAAAAATTCAATAAAAAACTATTGAACCAAAACACACTAAAAGAAGTAAAAACAGAATTTGAAAAATATTCTTTTGCCAAACAAACCAAACAACCCGAATTGCTTTTTAGTAAAGATTCAACTATAATATATGTCTATATAGAAAAAATAAAATCCAATTCATTTGATGGATATATCGGAATTGGCAACGACGAAGAAAAAAAGACCACCTTGAATGGCTATTTAGACATTCAACTGACCAACCTACTAAATGGAGGAGAAGATTTTTACATGTATTGGAAAAGTGATGGAAACAACCAAAAAACATTTCGAACAGGCCTAAGCTTAAACTATCTCTTCAAAACACCACTAGGTCTAAACGCACAGCTCAACATATTTAAACAAGATAGCACCTTTCAAAACTCAAAAACAATATTAGATATTAATTATCTAATAAATTATAAAACTAAATTACATTTAGGAATAGAATCAACCGCATCAAGCGAAATACAAAATAGCAACAACAATACAATTAGTGATTTTAAAAATCAATTTATCACTATTGGATTCAATCATCAAAAAAACAACCCAAATACACCTTTATTTCCTGAAAAAACAAAAATAGATATGATTTTTGGTTTAGGAAAAAGAGAAACTCAAGATTCAATCATAAAGACATCAAATCAAAAACAATATTTTATCAACCTGAATCTTTCCCACAACTTCATCATAAATAGTAAAAACAACATAAATATAAGAAGCCTGAACTACTATTTAAAAAGCAACACTTACTTAACCAATGAATTATTTCGATTTGGAGGACTACACTCTATAAGAGGATTTGCTGAAAACAGCTTACAAGGTAACTATTTGAGCGCATTACAGACAGAATACAGACACAACCTTAATCCATTATTATACCTTCACTCAATCTTTGACTATGCACTCTATAACGACAAGAGTAAATCTAGAATTGTTGAAAAAATTAACAATATTATAGGTTTTGGATTTGGCATTGGAATACAAACAAATAGTGGTATTTTGAAATTTTCGATAACAAATGGAACAAACAACTATAACGATATAAAGTTTTTTAACAGTGTAATGAATATATGTTACAATGTTAAATTTTAGATGCGTGCATAAAAAAAACAAAAAAAAATTAGGAATGTTAACAAATTATTAAGAATTTTGACAAACTAATTCAAAACATATAAATAATGAAACTAAAGTTCAATGGACTCTTAGTACTTTTAGTAGTACTAATGGCGCAGTTAACATTTGCGCAAGAAAGATCTGTTTCAGGTACAGTTTCTGACAATGCAGGAATGCCAATACCAGGCGTGAGTGTATTAGTTAAAGGAACAAAATCCGGAACACAAACTGATTTTGATGGAAAATTCGTCATTAAAGTAGATGCAAGCCAAACGTTAGTGTTTAGCTATGTTGGCATGAACACTCAAGAAGTTGTAGCAAAATCAACCTCAGTTAATGTAAAAATGGCTAGTTCTGCGATGGAACTAGAAAGTGTTGTTGTTACTGCTTTAGGTATTAAAAAATCTGAAAAATCTATTGGGTACGCATCAACTAAAGTTATTGGTACAGACTTGACTAAAGGGAATAATCAAAACCTTGTAAGCGCACTCAGTGGCAAGGTAGCTGGTGTACAAGTAACTGCTTCTGGAGGAGCACCTGGTCAAGCAAGTCGACTAGTAATTAGAGGAGGAAATAAATCAATAACAAATAGTAATGAACCTCTTTATGTAATTGACGGCATCCCGGTGAGTAACGCAAATGATGGAAATTCAAACACTGTAACAGGAATAAATAGCCCTAACAGGGCGTCTGATATTAATCCAAATGATATTGCAAGCATAACAGTATTGAAAGGTGCAGCTGGAGCAGTTTTATATGGAAATCGTGGTTCTAATGGAGTAGTTTTAATAACTACAAAGAATGGATCAGGCAAAGCAGGAAAACCAATCATAGAGTTTACCAGCTCATTTGCTACTGATGACGCATTAATATTGCCGGATTATCAGACAGAGTATGCTCAAGGCACAAACAGTATAAATTATGCAGAGGGCACATCAAGATCTTTTGGACCAAGAATAACTGGTCAAACTGTAACTAGTACTGCTGCAGGTGCAGCTTTAGGAATAGGACCACAACAAATTCAATTAAAAGTTTACAACCCTAGAGAGCAATTCTTAAAAACTGGTTTGACTTACAACAATAATATTTCACTTTCAAATTCCACGGAGACATACGACATGTTTGCATCTATAGGCCAATCAAAGCAGACTTCTATTGTGCCTGGTCAAGGATTTCAAAAATTCAATGGACGTTTTAACAGCAATTATAAGTTTAGTTCAAAATTTACTGCAGGTGTTAATTTAAGTTATAATAACTCACTAGGAGATCTCGCTTTCGCTGGGCAGGACGGAAGTAATCCGATTTTTTCATTATTCCATGCGCCTGTAACATGGGATTTAAAAGGTTACGGCTATCAAAGACCTGATGGTAGACAAATTAATTTTAGAGGCGGCTCTTTTGACAATCCCTTGTGGACAGTAAATAAAAACTTTGCGAAATCAGATAGCCATCGGTACATAACAGGAGTAAATTTTGCCTTTGACGTTATAGAAAATTTAAATATTTCTTATCGTCTTGGTAATGATTATCTTAGTGATAAGAGAACATTATTCAAAGATATTTATACAGGAGGAAACCCTTTAGGGAATTTAACTTACGATAACATTAATAGAACTGAAACTACTTCAACATTAATCGCTACTTTAAATAAAGATATAACAGAAAAATTTAAAGCTACATTAACTGCTGGTCAGGACTATAACAATAGAATTTTTCAACAATCAACTATAGTTGGAACAGAATTAATATTACCTGGTATTGTAAATACCAACAATATTAAAACAGCAAGCCCACCGGATGTTTTCAATAGTAGAAGGACTTTATTTGGAGTATTTGGCGACTTGTCTTTAAGTTATGAAAATTATCTTTTTGTGAATATAATCGGAAGAAACGAGTGGAGCTCTACGTTGCCAAAAAACAATAGAAGTTTTTTCTATCCAGGTGTTAGTGCTTCTTTAATATTTACGGATGCTTTTAAAATTCAATCTAACGCACTTACTTATGGCAAACTTAGAGTTGGTGTATCTAAAACAGGAAGAGATGCAAACCCATACCTTACGGAGCCTGCATACAGAAAAGCCAATTTCGGTGATGGATTTACTCCAGGTATTGATTTCCCTTTCAATAATTTAGCTGGCTACACAATACAAAATACGATTAGTAATGCTAATTTAAAACCAGAGTTTACTACAGAATATGAAGTAGGTGTGGAATTGAAATTATTTAAAGACCGAATTGGGTTTGACGCAACTTACTACAAAAATATAAATACAGACGGAATCATTCCATTAGATATTTCTCCTTCTGCTGGTGCAACTGCAACGATAATTAACAGTGGAAAAACAACATCTAAAGGTTTTGAATTAATTTTAAGAACTACCCCTATCTTAACTAAAGATTTTAGATGGGATTTAACTTTCAATTATAGTAGAATCAGATCACATGTTGACGAAACATATCCTGGAGTAGACAGGGTATTTCTTGGAGGATTTAGCGGCAATCCTGCAGTATATGCAGTTAAAGGAGAAAGGTTAGGCACCTTAATAGGTTCTGGTTACGCTAGAGATGAAAATGGAAACATACTTGTTGATGATGATGGTATACCATCTGTTATAGATGGTAAGATTTTGGGACATACTGAAGCTGACTGGACAGCTGGTATAAATACATCTCTGACATATAAAAACGTGTATCTTTCTGCTTTGTTTGACATGAGATATGGTGGTTATATGTACAATGGAACGGAAGAGTTATTAGATTTCTATGGTGTAAGTAAAAATACTTTAACACGTAATGACGATTACATTTTCCCCGGGGTAAATACTACAACTGGAGCTCCAAATGATGTTGTTGTAAAACGAAATGCAACTTGGTACGGAATAGGTGCATTTCCTAATGAACATTATGTTTACGAAAACAATTGGGTTAAGTTGAGGGAAGTTACTCTAGGTTATACATTCAAATTAAAAGATAAACATATACAATCCTTAGATTTAGGACTTTATGGTCGTAATTTATTTATTTGGTCTGATGTACCTCATGTTGACCCTGAATCAAGCTCTTTTGGAACTGGTAACGCACAAGGTGTTTCAAGATTTGCATTCCCTACAACAAGAACTATTGGTTTCAATCTAAAAGCTCAATTCTAATATTAAACTAATTAAAATGAAAAAAAATCACAATAGTAGTTTTAAGCGAACTTTTTTAGTTGGTTTAATAACATTAACAACTTTTTTTGTATCTTGTGAGAATGAACTAGATATAAATAGTGACCCTAATAATCCTACAGAAGCCCCGCTTGGTACTTTGCTATCAGCTTCTGAGGTAAACCTCACTTACACACTTGGCGGTGACGGTACGAGGATCCCCGCAAGTATTGTTCAACATTATGCAGGACACAGAGGTCAACCATTAAATTACGGACAATACAATATAACATCCGCTGATACGGATGGGCTATGGACAAGTTTATATGATGTGTTAATGGACTTAAAGGCAATTGAAGAAAGAACTAAAGTTAGTGGGGATAAAGTATATCTGGGTATATCTCAAGTTCTACAAGTTTACACATTTAGTGTAGCAACTGATCTTTTCGGAGACATACCATATTACGAAAGCTTAAAAGGTTCTTTAGGTAATATTACTCCTGGTTATGATAAACAAGAAGAAATATACCCTGTTTTGATTACAACCCTTGAGCAAGCCATTGTAAACTTAAAGAATGGAGGAGGAATTAAACCTACAACCGCAGATTTATTATACAATGGAGATGTTGTAAAATGGGAATCATTTGCTAATTCATTAAAATTAAGACTTTTAAACCATCTTAGCAAAAAAAATCCTACTCAGGCTATTGCTTTTTTACAAACCAACCCATCATTAATTACTAATGTTACTAATAATGCTAAAGTAAATTTTGGTACTGTTGCAAACAATGCAAATCCGATTCATCAATTTGATGTTCTTTCTGGGAGAAAAGATAATGCTGTTTGTAAAACTCTTGTAGACAACATGAAGTCATTAAATGATCCTAGAATTAGTAAATATTTTTCACCAATTACAAATAATGGTAATGGACTTGCTGGTCAATATTTAGGTAATCTACCAGGTAATGATACAGATGATTCTGGTGAAAACTTATTTTCTCGTGTAGGCACAAGCTATGCATCAATTAATTCTCCAGTTATTCTAATTAGTGCTGCTGAAGTTGAGTTCATTAAGTCAGAGATTTACTTTAGAGCAAATGATCTGACTAATTCAAAAATTGCATATGAAAAAGCAATTGCTAATGATTTTGCTGCTTTAGGTTTAACGGATGCAACATACATAACAAATCCACTTGTAGCATATAATAACACTTTAGCAAGAATTATGGAACAAAAATGGATAACTATGTACCAAGCATCTTATGAGTCATTTGTAGACTGGAGAAGAACGGGATTTCCAATATTAACTGCTCCTATAACAAATCGTACTGGAGGTGTTACTCCGAGAAGATTGCCTTATCCACAAATAGAAATTAATGTTAATCGAACTTCATTAGAAAATGGTCCTGGCATACCTATACCTTATGTGACATTACTCACTAAGGTATGGTGGGATAACTAAATAAAATCATATACAAGCAATTAAAAACCACTCCAAAATTCGGAGTGGTTTTTTTTTATATCTTTGCATCTATGGAAAAAGAACATCAAATATTTGGAATAAGAGCCATTGTTGAAGCGATTCAAGCGGGGGCAACAGTAGATAAAGTTTACATACAAAAGGAAGCTAGTGGCGAATTAATGAAAGACTTAATGAAGGTAATGAAAAGAGAAAACATTAATTTCTCTTATGTACCTGTTGAGAAGCTAAACCGACTCACACCTAACAATCACCAAGGTGCGGTAGCAACCATCTCTCCTATTTCCTTTTTTGATTTAGAATCTTTGATTGAGACAGTTCTAGAAAACGGTAAAAATCCATTATTCTTAGTGCTTGACGGTATATCTGATGCTAGAAACTTTGGAGCCATCATTAGAACGGCTGAATGTACTGGCGTTAATGGAATAATCGTTCAAAAATCAGGTTCAGCACCTGTAAATGGAGATACCGTAAAAACTTCGGCGGGAGCTGTTTTTAATATTCCGATTTGTAAAGTTGATCATATTAAAGATGCTATTTTCTTACTGCAAGCGAGCGGTATTACCACTGTTGCAGCAACTGAGAAAACAGAGAAAAATTTGTATGATGTAGCTCTTTCTGGACCTACTGCTATTGTAATGGGAGCTGAAGACCGAGGTATTAATCCATCGGTTTTAAAAATCATTGGCGAGAAAGCTAAACTACCTATGTTTGGAACTATTGGTTCACTTAACGTGTCTGTGGCTTGTGGTGCTTTCCTATATGAAGCGGTGAGACAAAGGAGCCCCCTAGCCCCCAAAGGAGGAACTAGCAACTAGAAAATTAGATTGAAAAGGAATTAGCTACTGAAAGCAAGCTTAAAAATATAAATTTAAGAGTGGTCGTACATAAGCTAAACCAAAATAAAATATCACAAAGGAATCAAGACTCTTGTTTTGGTTCCTTTTTTTGTGTGGGAACACAATCGTAATGAATCGGTAAATTGGAGGTGAAATACGCCATTATGGGATCTATCTCCTCCTCTACATCAGGTTTTGTCGGATTGACAAAGTTGCCATTTTCGTCAAAACGTTGCATAAATTTGTCTTGGGACGGGTCATAATCTGGACGCTCCCATTCGTATTTGTAGATTTTTTGATACTCCTCGGCTTTGAAAACGATAGATAACAAAAAACCAGTGATAAAGCCCGCTAAATGACCTTCCCAAGAAATGGTATTATCTACTTCGGGGAAGACATACCAAATCAATCCACCATAAACCAAAACTACAGTTAATGAGAGTGCTACCAAACGATAATATTGGATTTGAATTCCCTTGAAGAATATAAAACTGACTAAAACATAAATGAGTCCACTAGCACCAATATGATAATTAGGACGACCAATAACCCAAGTAATAACACCCGACAAAACTATTCCGTAGCAAAGAACAGCTAGCGTTTGTCTAGGATAAAAATAAGACAGAGCAGACAGCAACACAAGTAGCGGCAAGGAATTATTATACAAATGTGTCAAATCAGAATGAATGAAAGGACTGAAAAGAATACCTTGAAGTCCCGATAAAGTTCTGGGTAAAATACCATTTTTATCAAAATCGAAATGGAAACGGATTTCTAACCAATAGACTATCCATATGGTCAATAAAAAAAGTAGTGGCAATAAGACTACTCGATTACGAAATTGAAAATGGTTTTCTTCCATAGGATAAATGCTATGCTATTGGTCTCTCAAAAATACATCCAAAATAGCAGAAATGCTAAATTGTCATACCCAATGTGTCGTGGTAGGTTTAGCCCAGATGGGAATGGAAAGCCCGGAGTGCCGCGCTCTAATTTTTCTTGGTAGAAAAGAGCGACCAAAGGAAGCTCCTTTTATGCCTAGAAAAATAGTGCGCGGTGCGAGGACTTGTAATGTACAGCTGGATTGGCTCCTGAAAACTATAAAAATTGTTTATTTTTGTGGAATGGAAGCACCTTTAGCAGAACGCATTCGACCACAAGCCTTGACAGATTATATTAGTCAAACGCATTTGGTAGGACCCAACGGCTCGTTGACGCAACAAATTAAGAACGGAATCATTCCCTCGCTGCTTTTGTGGGGACCTCCGGGTACTGGAAAAACTACGCTGGCGCAGATTATTGCACAGGAATCTAAACGGCCTTTTTATGAATTGAGCGCCATCAATTCTGGAGTGAAGGACATTCGTGATGTTATTGAAAAAGCCAAGCAAAGTGGTGGTTTGTTTACGGCCAAAAATCCGATTTTGTTTATTGATGAGATTCACCGTTTTAGTAAATCACAACAAGATTCGCTTTTGGCGGCGGTGGAAAAAGGATGGATTACCTTGATTGGTGCTACTACTGAAAATCCGAGTTTTGAGGTAATTCCCGCGTTGTTATCGCGTTGTCAAGTGTATATTTTGAATGCTTTTACCAAAAAAGATTTAGAGGCTCTGCTGGAAAGAGCTATGAAAGCGGACGCCATTTTGGCTACCAAAAAAATTGAATTACAAGAAACCGAAGCTTTGCTACGTTTATCTGGAGGCGATGGCAGAAAACTACTCAACATATTTGAATTGGTGGTCAACGCCTCTGCCTCTGAACCGATTATGATTACCAATGAGCGAGTTTTGGAATTGGTGCAACAAAATACGGTGTTGTATGACAAGTCGGGAGAACAACATTACGACATTGTTTCCGCTTTTATAAAATCGATTCGAGGAAGTGATCCCAATGGAGCTGTTTATTGGTTGGCACGAATGATTGAAGGCGGCGAAGATGTTAAATTCATAGCCAGACGTATGTTGATTTTGGCAAGTGAAGACATTGGCAATGCTAATCCGACGGCATTTATTATGGCTAATACTACTTTTCAGGCTGTGGCTACGATTGGCTATCCTGAGAGTCGTATTATTTTGAGTCAGTGTGCGGTATATTTGGCAACTTCCCCAAAAAGCAATGCTTCGTATATGGCCATTGGTACAGCACAACAAATCGTAAAACAAACCGGAGATTTGCCTGTACCCTTGCACTTAAGAAATGCTCCAACAAAATTAATGAAGGAGTTGGGCTATGGTGAAGAATACAAATATTCGCACGATTACGCGAACAATTTTGCCGAGCAAGAATTCCTTCCTGACGCACTGAGCAACACGCCTATTTATGTTCCCGGTAATAACTCGAGAGAAAACAGCATCCGAGAATTTTTAAAAAATAGATGGAAGGAAAAGTATGGATACTAATGAGGTCAGAAGTTAGAGGTTAGAAAATAGAAATTAGAAGTAAATAAAACAAAAACGAGAATGCTGATTAATCAAAGCATTCTCGTTTTTTATTTGTTCGGTTGGTATTCTAAACTAACTAAAACTTGATAGCTATTTTTTCAGACATCAATTGTTCATTTTGATAATACTCAAAATACCACTCGTTGTCTTTTAAAAGTAAAGCACCTTGAACGCCGTCTCTAACAGCCGTGAAGTAATCGCTTTTTGATGTTTTGTATAATTTCATAACCACTTTTGGAGTTGTATCTACTAATTGATAGCCATTGGCTGTAGGCTGCGCATAATAAACCATAGTGTTCGCTGCTACATTAGTCGCTACTACAGTGCTAACAGGTGCACTAGCATTCGACACGACTGGTACTGGGACTGCAATAGGGCTAGGAGTTGACACTACATTTGTACTTGTTGAAACAGCTGGTGTTGCTCCTGGAGTATACTTATAATGCATCGCATACAAGGATTTAAAAGCTTCGTTTATAGCTTCTGTATACGCCAACTGATAGTCTTTTTCTTTGGTATAGCCTGTAGTTGATTTAAATATTTCATTTCCATTGCAATCTTTCAATACAAAATACATCTTAGTAGCCAAAAATGCTTTTACATTAATAACATCAATATACAATAAACTACATTTGTCATAAGCATTAGGTTCTTCTGCATAAAAAACTTCAAAACCCGCTTTATTTAAGTTAAACTTCGTTAGTGTAGAGACACGATATTCGTTCGTTTTTTTTTGAAAATCAAATTTCAAAGGAACTATAACCGCTCTAAAATCATTTATGGATTGAGCGAATGAAAAACTAGCCAAAAAGGCGAAAAAGAATAAAAAACGTACTTTCATTATCATTATTTTTAAAGTAAAAAAACAGAGGAAAAGCCTCTTTCTAATTGGTTTAAAGTTACAAGAAATTTTGTAACTCTAGTAAATGTTTCACTTGTTTGATTTCGGGGTCTACAGGAACTTGATTTGGATTGAAAAAGATAGCTGTTAAACCCGCATTTATCGCCCCATTTACATCTGCATCGAGGCAATCACCAATCATTACACTCTGCTCCTTTTTGGTATTTGCCACTTCGAGTGCATGCTCAAAAATAATAGGATTCGGCTTCTTAACTCCTGCCATTTCTGAATTTGTGATGGTTTTAAAATAAATTTCTAAATTAGAATTTCTAACTTTTTTATCCTGAACAGCAGCAAAACCGTTTGTAATGATGTGTAAAGTGTACTTCTTATGTAAGTATTCTAAAATATCGATTGTACCTTCGAATAAAAAGTTGTTTTCTGGCAACAGCTCAATATAGTCAATAGCCATTTGATCAATTGCTGCGTCAGAAATGACATATCCCAAGGCATCAAATGACAATTTCAAGCGATCATAACGCAATTGGTTATGCGAAATTTGATCTTTTTGATACAGTTTCCAACAGGCTTGGTTAATCGGAATATATTTTTCTATAAATAAGACTGTATCCAAATCTGGGTGATTTTTTTTGAAAATGGCATCAAAAGCCATTTCAGAATTTTTATCAAAATCCCAAAGGGTATGATCTAAATCAAAAAAGACATCGGTTATATTATTTAAAAGCATAGTTTTTATTTGAATATTCGTTTATCGAAAGGAAAATCAACCTGATCTATGATTTGAATTTGCTTAAAATCCTGATGAAACGGATTAATTAAAAAATTAAAATCTCCCTTAACCACAGCCGAAGGCACTTTTAGTATAGCAAAATCATTTTCTAGAATAAAGCGATCTCCAATTACAGCGGTATGAAAAGAGGAAGGAAACACATTCCAATCCGATTGTAAATCGGCCATTTTGACTTCTAGAACCTCAATAGTATCGGGAATAGAAATGGTTAACATTACAAAATCACTTGGTAAAGTAGCTAAGGACAAATGCACTACAACTTCGGCCATTGCAAGTGCTCTACTTTCTGCTGTGTAAATGATTTCTGTACCTTTAGAATTCCATCTTGCACCACACATTGAAGCGCCTTTTCCAGATAATTCTAAAGGATATTTCTTTCGGGATAGTCGAAAAACTTCCATTACACAAAAATACCTTGATCGATTTTTACCATTTCTTGCAAGACCATTTCTTTACCGTAGGAATCTCGCAATAACTCAATTGGTTTTAGATTCCCTAAAGCATAGGAAGGAAGATTTAACCAACTGTAAAACTGTTCTTCTGAATCAAAAATTGCTCTTCCAACAGTAGTTACTTCGGCTAATTCTAATATTTTTTCGGATTGTAAAGGTTTAAAAACAAAACTATCCTTGGCACGACTGCGTTGTAAAGATTTTGTGGATATTCCTAAGAAAAGTGCCCAATCTTCTTCATTAAAAGGCGTTTGTTCTTGAATCAATTTAAAAAAATCATAAGGAATCCCTTCGCGAATGGCGTGAATAATTAGCATTTTATTCTTTAAAAAATCAGCATACGTTAATTTTTTATTTAAAACTTTGTAGCCACTAGTTTGTTCTAACTTTGAAACAAAAGAACGAACCATCGCATTAATAGCTGTGTGTGAATTTAATTTAATCGCTTCCATAAAAAAGACATTTGTCTGCAAATATAAGACAAATGTCTGTATTACATGCGCTAATTATAAAATTCCTTCATCAGCAAAGCTAAAATAACCATGCTCAGTGACGATTAAGTGATCTAAAACAGGAATATCCAACTGTAGCCCTGCATTTTTGATTTTTTTGGTTACCTGAATATCGGCTTCGCTGGCTTGCAGTTTTCCTGACGGATGATTATGTGCCAAAACAATAGCTACAGCATTTTGTTCTAATGCAATTTTAAATACTAATCGCACATCAACAATCGTCCCTGTAATTCCGCCTTTGCTGAGTTGTGCTTTAAAAATAATCTTATTCGAATTATTAAGATATACTCCCCAAAATTCTTCATGAGGTAACTCACCTATGATAGGATACATTTCTTGATACATGACTTTACTGGAAGTCACTTTTACCAACTCGAGAGGGTCTTCTTCTCTTCTTCGTCTTCCTAATTCTAAAGCGGCTGCAATCGTTATGGCTTTGGCTTCGCCAATTCCTTTAAATTCCATCAACTGAGCTAAAGATTGTTTTCCTAAAGAAGACAAATTATTATTGACGCTAGCTAAAATACGTTTACTCAATGCCACTGCCGATTCATTCCTACTTCCTGAACCAATCAAAATGGCTACCAATTCAGCATCGCTCAAGACACTTTTACCTTTTAGCATCATTTTTTCACGAGGTTTGTCATCTTCAGACCAATGGGTAATAGGGAAATTAGTTGCTTCCAAATGGTAAATAATTAAAATTGAACACTATACTAGTTTTAAAAAAACATCGTTGTATAATAAAAGTAAAAAAATGAAAGCAATTTATTTAATTTTCCTACTAAATTATTTTTCCACTACGACAAATACAACTTTAACACTAAATGCAAAACCCTTTTCCATCCAACTTTCGGAAGCTGCGCTTTCAATTATTAATCCGAATGTTAAATATGATCCCACTTATTGCTCCATAAAATATCCAAATGGGGATGTTCCCAAAAACAAAGGAGTTTGTACCGATGTAGTAATAAGAGCCTACAGAAAGCTCAATATTGATTTACAAAAAGAAGTACATGAAGATATGGTGTCAAACTTTTCAAAATACCCTAACCTCAAGAAATGGGGAATGAAAAAACCCGACACCAACATTGATCACAGAAGGGTTCCAAATTTGGAAGTTTTCTTTGAAAGAAAAGGCAAAAAGCTATTGGTAACCGATACCGCTCAGGATTATAAAACCGGAGATATTGTCACTTGGATGATCAACGAAAAACTTCCTCATATAGGAATTGTAACTCATAAGAAAACAAGTGATGGCTTGCGCCCCTTGATCGTTCATAATGTAGGATACGGACAAGTACTGGAAGACTGTTTATTTAAGTATAAAATAGTGGGCCATTATCAGTATAAAAACAGCCAACATCAACATTAAATTCTTCCGTTTAATACAGAGAGCTAAGCATAACTACCGTTTAAAATCTAACACATCATTTTCAAAAGAAAACTATAATTCAACAACCAAGAATCGTTACATTTTATATGTTTTTCCGCATACAAATACTATTTGATAACCCTTCATAAGGCGGATAATTTTCAACAATTCTATACCCGAATTTTTGATACATGTGTATTGCTGCTGTTTGTTTATATAGCGTTTCCAGTACCGAAATCGTATACCCTAAATCTTTTGCCCAAGACTCTAATTCTTGCAACATTTGCATGGCTATTCCTTTACCACGCATTACTTGATCTACAAACATTCGCTTTATTTCAATAGTATTTTGATCGTATTTCTTAAAACAACAACAAGCCACCGCCTCATCATTATAATAAACCAATACCACATTGGGGTTAAATTCAATATTATTATTTCCCCAATAATCAGCTTTCAACTCAGGATAAGTATCCCAAAGGCTATCGTCTAAAGCTTTTATTAGCTTCATGAAATCAGGATTTTCACTGGTTGTTTTTACAATCTTAACTTGCTCTTCCATAGTAAAAACTACTTAATTATATTTTTAACTTCATCAAAATTTAACCCGCCGTAATTACCAGAACTCATTAACAGCAATGCTGAGTTCTCTAAATTTTGATTAAACAAAAAAGTCTTGAATTCGGCTGGATTAGTATAAATAAGTAAGTCTTCTCTATTGAACGCTTTGGCTATTTGTTCATACGTCACTTCTTCGAGTTGTTTAATTTTTACGGCATCAGGAGAATAGAAAACTACGGCAACATCTGCAGATTCTAGTGCTCCTTCATATTCTTTTAAGAATTTGGCATTCAAACTACTGTAAGTGTGTAATTCCAAACAAGCTACCAAAGTACGTTCAGGATATTGTTCTTTTACGGCTTTTGTAGTGGCAGCCACTTTACTTGGCGAATGCGCAAAATCTTTGTAAGCCACTTTCCCTTTACCTTCGGCTATTTTCTCTAATCGTTTCGAAGCTCCTTTAAAACTAGCAATCGCTTCATAAAAATCAGCTTCATCTACACCCATATTTTGACAAATCCATTTGGCTCCAGCGAGATTGTTCAAATTATGCGCACCAAAAACTTCAATTGGCATAGGGCCTTCTGGCGTTTCTAAAAGTGTAACTCCATCTTTTACTTCATAATTTGGAGTGGTATATGCCATTTTTCGAATAGGATTCGTAGCTGCTTCGGCCACTCTTTTCACTTCAGCATCATCAGCATTATACACTAAAATCCCACCATTGGTGATTTTGTCAATAAAAATCTCGAATTGATTGACATAATTTTCATAGGTCGGAAAAACATTGATATGGTCCCAAGCAATTCCAGAAATCAAAGCAATATTAGGTTGGTATAAATGAAATTTAGGTCTTCTGTCAATTGGTGAAGACAAATACTCATCACCTTCCAAAACCATAAAATCATTCTCTTCTGTAAGATGCACCATAGTATCAAACCCTTCTAATTGGGCACCCACCATATAATCTACTGCTATGTTATGATAGTGCATCACGTGCAAAATCATTGAGGTAATCGTAGTTTTTCCGTGTGAACCTCCTATTACAACACGAGTTTTGTTTTTGGATTGTTCGTATAAAAACTCAGGATAAGAATAAATTTTCAGTCCTAATTCTTGCGCTTTTAATAATTCTGGATTATCAGCTTTAGCGTGCATTCCTAGAATCACGGCTTCAATATCAACGGTAATTTTTTCAGGAAACCAACCCAACTCAGCAGGCAAAATTCCTTTTTTATCCAAACGAGATTTCGAAGGTTCGAAAATAGCATCGTCGCTACCCGTTACTTGATATCCTTTGTTGTGTAGCGCCAAGGCCAAATTGTGCATTGCACTTCCGCCAATAGCTATAAAATGAAGCCCCCTAGCCCCAGAAGGGGGAACAGCAGGAGTATTATTTGAATTTGAATTCATAGAATGAGTATAATTATTTCAATTTTATTTATAATATTATGAGCTCTCCGCCATGGCGGATTAAAGGGCTTGCCCTTTTAGTTCTTGCGCTTTCTTAGGGTTGTTTAATTTTTTCAAATATAATTGATATAATTTTTGAAAAGTAACTTTTGAATTGCCAATTTCGTGCGCTTTTTTATATTGAATTTCAGCAGCCGAGTAGCGATCAAAATACTCTTCAATATGCCCTCGAGACAAATAACCATCCACAGGAGAAATTTTCAATAACTCATTAGAATACTGTATCGCTTTGGCTTGACTACCACCAACTATTCCGGGTAATTGCAAATTGAGTTCAATGAGTGCCCATCTCGCCTCAATGTGTTTAGGCACTAATGTTATGGCTTTTTCAAAAGAGGAACGGATATCACCAATCATCCCCAAAGCCTTGAATTTATTCACCTCTTTGGCTTTCATCCCCATAACTCCACCGCATTTGTAATGATAGTCGGCTTCATTGGGTTTTACTTTTTTCAATTTATTGTAATAGCCTAGCGCTTTGTCCCATTGTTTTTGTTTCCCTGCGATATCGCCAAGATATTCGAGAGCTTTCAAATCATTTGGGTTTGTTTTCAATACCGATTCAAACAAAGGAACTGCTTGTGCGTACTTTCCGGCTTCAAATAAATTTTCGGCTGTCTCGAAATTAGATTGTGAAACCATAAAAAGAGGCAATAGAATAAAAAACAGTACTGATTTTTTCATTCTTCAAAAATAAATAAATTTTAGAGTAAACAGACGCATAATTTACATTCAAGATAAACTAAGACGAAATAAATAATACAAAGAAAAAACTAAAATCACATTCCCCTAACACTACTACCTTATTTTCGTAAAAACTTTATATGAAATCGATAATAACCAAAAGTTTGCCTAAGCAAACACCAAAGAGAAACAAATCGACCCGAGTGAAGCGAATTGGCGAAGCATACCATATGTGTCCTTTAAAAAATATAATTCACACATATGAAAAGTAAACGAAAAATTCCTCTAGTCGTAATTAGTGATGTGCATTTGGGCACGTATGGTTGCCAAGCCAAAGAATTACTACAATACCTCAAATCCATTCAACCGCAAATCTTAATTCTCAATGGCGATATTATCGATATGTGGAATTTCAGCAAAAGTTACTTTCCTGTGGCGCATATGAATGTTTTGAGACAAATCATAAAACTCTCCAATTTAGGCACAAGAGTCATCTACATCACCGGAAATCACGATGAAGCCCTTCGCAAATATTCAGATTTTGTTTTAGGAAATTTTGAGTTGGTCGACAAATTGATTTTAGAAATCGATGGTAAAAAAACGTGGTTCTTTCACGGCGATGTATTTGATTCTTCCACCAGAGGCTACGCCAAAATTCTCGCAAAATTGGGTGGCAAAGGCTATGATTTACTGATTTTAATCAACAGTTGTATCAATTGGTTTCGAGAATTATTCGGCAAAGAAAAAAGAAGCTACTCCAAAACCATCAAAGACAGTGTAAAAAAAGCCGTCGCTTTTATCAGTAATTTCGAAACCACAGCTGCTGAAATCGCTATAGAAAAAGGCTACAGTTACGTCGTTTGTGGGCATATTCATAAACCTCAAATTAAAACCATCGAAAACGAACACGGACAAGTCACTTATCTCAACAGTGGTGATTGGGTCGAAAACCTCACCGCTTTAGAATACAAAAAAGGAAAATGGAGCATCTACCAATACCTTAAAGAACATTACAAAGATGCCGACACTTCCGAAGAAAAAACAAACAACGACATTGTGGTCAAAATCCTATCCTAACCAAATAGCACTAAGATAAATGACTTAATAGTAAATGTTTTTTGTTGAAAGATAAAGCAGTATATAATTGGACTCACATAAAAACAGTTTTTATTTTTTTTCAATCTTCAAATTCTTCAATCTTTCAATTTTAAACATGAAAATATTCTACGCCATCCAAGCCACAGGAAACGGACACATTAGCAGAGCCATTCAGTTGTACCCTTATCTACAAAAATATGGCGAAGTTGACTTTCTCTTAAGCGGCACTTATGCTTCCTTAAATCCAAGTATTCCTATCAAATACCGAAGCAACGGATTGAGCCTTCATTACAGTCAATGTGGCGGATTAGACTATTGGAATATTGCCAAAAAAGTAAAGCCCAACCAAATCTACAAAGATGCTCGCTCGCTACCATTAGACCAATACGATGTCATCATCAATGATTTTGATTCCATTACCGCACTTGCCTGTAAATTACAAAAAAAACACTCCGTATCCTTTGGTCATCAAGCCAGTTTCACCTCGAAGCTAACCCCTCGACCTGAAAGAAAAGATGTCATTGGAGAATTAATTTTCAAACATTATGCACCCGCTCCTCAAAATATTGGATTGCATTTTGAGCGCTACGATGATTTCATTTTGCCACCCATCATCAAAGACGAAATCTTACACGCTGAGCCTAAAAATGGCGGACACATTACCGTTTATCTCCCTTCTTTTCAAAAAGAGTGTTTAGAAAAAGCCTTCCATAAATTACCCAACGAACACTTTCACTGGTTTTTGAGCGACGTAAAAACAAAGCATAGAGTCAAAAACATCACTTATTATCCTGTAGACCAAGCGCTGTTCAACAAAAGTGTAATCAAATGCCAAGGCATCATCACTGGTGGTGGATTTGAAACGCCTTCCGAGGCATTGTACCTTCGCAAAAAAATCCTTTCTATCCCCATTCGGAAACATTACGAGCAAGAATGCAACGCCGCGGCTCTAAAAAAAATGGGCATTCCCGTTATTTACGAAGTCGGTCAAGATTTCGATTTGATTATAGAAAATTGGCTCACCTTGCCTATGAATTACCCCAAAATCGAAGCCAATGTCATTCCACACACTTTAGACTTCTTGTTTGACACCTATCCTCAAAAACAAAACCGCCTTGAAATGAATCAAGACGGTCTTATTTATTAAAATTTTTAGGAGCAGAAAAAATGGGCACTTTAGTGGTCATCGTCCCGCTATCCGCTACAATCTTTGGTGTCGAACCCCGCCACCAAAGGATTTTCACTACTATCGGGGCTAAGAGCAGCAAATTTCTTCCCTAGTTTCAATGTGTTTTTTTTTAGGAAAACTATTTTACAATAGTCATTTCATCAATAATATTTTGAGCTCCAGCATATTTGTCAATAATCCAAAGCACAAAACGAATATCTAAATTGATGGTTCTTTGTAATTTTTTATCAAAAATAACATCACCAGCCATAGCTTCAATGTTACCGTCAAAAGCAACCCCAATCAACTCTCCTTTTCCGTTCAATACTGGTGAACCTGAGTTTCCACCTGTAATATCAGTATCAGTTAAGAAGTTTACTGGCATATATCCTGCTTTATCAGCATACTGACCAAAATCTTTGGCTTTGTTCAACTCCAATAAGCGAGCAGGCAAATCAAACTCAGCGTCACCCGCTTTGTATTTGTTCACCATTCCTGTCATCGTCGTGTAATTGTTAATTTTGGCGTCGTTACGTTTGTCAGCAGGTAACGCTTTTACTTTTCCGTAAGTCAAACGCAAAGTTGAGTTTGCATCTGGATACTGAATCGTATTCAATTTTGATTCTCTCAAACCTTCTACCAATTTGCGGAAAGCAATAGCAAAATCATCATCAGCTTTGGCTTGTTCTGGCGATTTCGCTCTGATTTTGGTCATCAAATCATTAGAAATAACATACAAAGGGTCGTTAGTAATAGTTTCAACTTTAGGCTCTTTCAAAAACGCAAGCACTGCATCTTTTGAAGTAAAAATACTAGAAGTTACTGCCTTGTGTACATCATTGGTAAAATCACCATTATTCGCCGCTTTCATTTCAGCCACTTTTGGTGCCAAACCATATTCAGCCGCTTTTGCAGCATACAAATTCAATTGTGCGGTCAACACTTCTTTTTCAAGAGGGGCGTACAAACTTCCGTAAGCGCCATCAATTGCTGAAGTTAATCTTGGCAACATTTCGGCTCTCTTTGCTTCGTTTTCTTTAGCATATGCGATCAAACCATTACCTAAACTAGCGGGCAAAGCACCGTAAGCAGCAGTACGCAACAATTGTGTTAAGTAATTATCGTGACGTGCTTTTAAGTTGGTTTGCGCATAATAATTATTGATCGTTGTAATTACATCAGCATACTTGGCTTTATTTTCAGCTTTATTAGCCCAAGCGTTAAATTTAGCTTCTTCTTTCGTTTTGGTTTGAGCTGTCTTGGCTTTGGTCAAAGCATCAATCATCCCTTGACGGTTTTTCCAGTAATTGGCAGTCGATGCATATTTAGAAGCATATTGTAAGTTTACGGTAGCATCTTTGGTCATAAACTTTTTCATATTGTCCATTCCAGTTTTGGCACCTTCTACCCAAGCAGGATAAGCATACTTCACGTTTTGCTCAATTCCATTAGCTGGCATCCATCTGTTGGTACGACCAGGATACCCTAAAATCATAGCATAATCGTTCTCTTGCACTCCTTTTAAGCTTATTGGCAAATAATGTTTTGGTTGCAATGGCACATTCTCTGGAGAATACTCTGCTGGATTTCCGTCTTTGTCTGCATACACTCTAAACATAGAAAAATCGGCAGTGTGACGTGGCCATTCCCAGTTGTCCGTATCTCCACCAAATTTTCCTAAACTCTCTGTTGGAGTTCCTACCAAACGAACATCTTTGTAATCTTGGTACACAAAATAGTAGTATTCATTTCCCTGAAAAAATGGACGAACCGAAACGGTATATTTTCCACCTTCACTGTTTTCTTTCTCAATCAAAGCCATTTCTTGTTGAATTGCTTTGTTGCGTTCAGCTTCTGTCATTTTATCATTTACTTTAGATAAAATACGTTTAGAAACATCATCCATACGAACAAAGAAACGCACAAACAAAGATTTTGGCTTCATTTCTTGACTTTTGTCTTTCGCCCAAAATCCATTTTTCAAATAGTTGTTTTGTTCTGTTGACAATTCTGCAATTGCATCATACCCGCAGTGGTGGTTGGTTAAAACTAGACCTTGTTTTGAAACAATTTCGGCAGTACATCCGCCGTTGAACTGTACGATAGCATCTTTCAAACTGTGGTGGTTGATACTGTAAATTTCTTCGGCTGTCAATTGCAAGCCCATTTTTTCCATATCTCTATGGTTTAATCTTTCGATGAACATCAAGAACCACATTCCTTCATCTGCTTTTACAGGAAAAGCCATAAGGCATAAAGTCAAGAATAAAACAATCTTTTTCATATAGGTACATATTTATTTTAGCATGGCGAATATAAGTCATTTTCGCATTTTAAATAACTATTAGCATTCAAAATCACATTTTACACTCTCTTTATTAACTTAATTTTATGAATTTTATAAAACAAAAAAGGTGCTCTTTTTCAAGAACACCTTTTTATATTTAAAGGAAAAGAAACTATTCGTTCAACATTTTCCATAATTTATCTTTCAATTCGGTCAAACCTTGTTGTGCAACTGAGGAAATGAACATATAAGGAACGTCTTTGAAAGCTACGTCTAAATCGGCTTTTAGTTCTGCTTTTAATTCGTCATCGAGCATGTCAATTTTTGAAATGACCAACAAACGTTCTTTGTCTAACATTTCTGGATTGTATTTGGTCAATTCGTTAACCAAAATATCGTATTCCGCTTTGATATCTGGCGTATCTACTGGAACCAAGAATAACAGCGTAGAATTTCTTTCGATGTGACGCAAGAAATAATGTCCTAACCCTTTTCCTTCGGCTGCACCTTCAATAATACCAGGAATATCAGCAATTACAAACGACTGATAATCGCGATACGCTACAATTCCTAAATTGGGCTTTAAAGTCGTAAATGGATAATCGGCAATTTTAGGTTTGGCAGAAGTCAACACCGATAGTAAAGTTGACTTTCCAGCATTTGGGAAACCTACTAAACCAACATCCGCCAAAACTTTCAACTCCAAAATCACGTCCATTTCAACACCAGGTAAACCAGGTTGCGCATATCTAGGCGTTTGATTGGTTGAACTACGGAAATGCCAGTTACCTAAACCACCTTTACCGCCTCGAGAAAGAACTTGTTTCTCACCATCGTCGGTAATTTCAAAGAGTGTTTCACCAGTTTCTTTGTCTTTTACCACTGTTCCCAAAGGAACTTCAATATACTTGTCTTCACCATCAGCACCAGTACTTCTATCGCCACCACCATCACCTCCGTGACCCGCTTTGATGTGTCGGGCAAACTTCAAATGAAACAATGTCCAAAGCGCTTTGTTACCAACTAAATAAACGTGACCTCCTCGACCTCCGTCTCCACCATCTGGTCCACCGTATTGTATAAATTTCTCTCTGTGCAAATGCGTAGAACCTTTTCCACCTTTACCCGATGAAACAAATATTTTTACGTAATCTACAAAATTTCCTTCTGTCATTTTTTTAGGTTTTAGGTCTTGGGTTTCGGGTATTGGGCAAAACTAAAACCCAAAATCCAAAACCCAAAACCATTTATTTCAAGGCTTTCACCATCACTTTATCTATCTTAACACCATCCATATCAATCACTTCTAATTCGAACTTTTGCCAAATCAGTTTTTCTCCTTGTTTTGGAATACGAGACAATTCGGTCATTATCAAACCACTCACTGTGGTTACTTCATAATCATTGATTAATTCATCTAATTCAAAAAAGGTTAAGAAATCGTGTAATGAATAATGCCCATCAACTAACCAAGAGCCATCTTCTCTTTCTATCAATTGAAAATCATCTTTATAAAACTCAGCAGCATCACCTACTAAAGCTTCTAAAATGTCATTTAAGGTAATCACTCCCTGAAAATCGCCATACTCATCAGAAACAAAAGCATAATGAATACCTGTTTTTTTGAAATTCTCTAAAGCTGTGTAAGCGGTAGTTTGTTCCATAATAAAAGGCGCTTCAGTCATAATATCCGCCAAATTGAAACTATCATTTTCAAAATTAGAGAATATATTTTTTAAGTTAACCACGCCTACTATGTCGTCAAAATTCTCACCATAAACTGGGTAAATGGAATGCAATTCTTTCAACATTAACTGCCTTACTTGTTCCTTATTGGCATTAAATGGCAAGAAAACTACAGACTTACGGTGCGTCATTAAGGAGTTGACTTTTCTGTCACCAATATGAAAAACGCGCTCTACGATATCTTGTTCAATTTCTTGTACTTCGCCTCCTTCTGTTCCTTCTTTGATAATGGCTTTGATTTCTTCCTCGGTTACTTTACCGTCTGCCGTAGGTTTGATTTGCAAAAGGTCTAAAATAGCATCTGTAGAAGATGTAAGTAACCATATAAAAGGAGCTGTAATTATCGAAATAAATTTCATTGGCATCGCTACAGTCTTCGCAATAGACTCTGGGTGGTTGAGACCAATTCGTTTGGGCAACAATTCGCCTAATACTAAAGAGAAAAAAGTAAGAACGACAACCACAATCCCTACTGCTATGGAGTGGGCATAGGGCTGAAAAACTTGATAGCTTTGTATAAAAAGCTCTACATCTTTGGTGATTTTATCTCCAGAATAAATACCTGTCAAAATACCAATTAGGGTGATTCCTATTTGTACGGTTGACAAAAACTTATTGGGAGAATTGGCTAAATCT
>CAUPCW010000050.1:0-23728 GCA_963509895.1 uncultured Flavobacterium sp. | reverse complement strand
GTGGCCGTCAAATAAAAAAAGGTCATTCGCCGTGGCGAACAACCTTTGTGACCCGACTGGGGCTCGAACCCAGGACCCCATCATTAAAAGTGATGTGCTCTACCGACTGAGCTATCGAGTCAATCATTCAAGAAACTAATGCGTAATTCACAGTATTTGTGACCCGACTGGGGCTCGAACCCAGGACCCCATCATTAAAAGTGATGTGCTCTACCGACTGAGCTATCGAGTCATTTCGTTTCTTGAATGCGGGTGCAAATATACGTACTTTTTTTTCAAGTTTCAAAGCAATTTTATTATAAATTTGTCTTTTTTAATCAAAAAATCACAATGCCTTAGTTAATAAGGTTTTATTGCCATGAAAAAAATTGTATTATTAGGGTATATGGGTTGCGGGAAGTCAACCATAGCCAATAATTTGTCTGAAAAAACGAGTCTTCCTTTTTTAGATTTGGATCAGTATATAGAAGAAACGACAAATATGTCAATCAAAGAACTTTTTGAGAAGCGAGGAGAAGTGTATTTTCGGAAATTGGAACACGAAGCTTTTGTAACGCTTTTAGAGCAGGAACAAACTATAATCCTTGGTCTTGGTGGAGGAACTCCTTGTTATGCAAATAACCACGAATTATTGCAAAGACCTGATGTAATCTCTATTTACTTGAAAGCTTCAGTAGCTACTTTGTTCGAAAGATTGTCAAGAAACAAAAGTAAGCGTCCCTTAATTGCCAACTTAAACGATGCCGAATTAAATGAATTTATAGCTAAACATTTATTTGACAGAAGTTATTATTATAATCAAGCGCAACATAAAGTTACTGTTGATGATAAAACAGTGGCAGAAACAGTAGAAAGCATCGTAGCGTTATTAGCTTAAATAAGCATAACTGTTGCCTGATTCTTCAAAAACGACTTGTACGTGCTCGAACAAGGAAGTAGATAGTGAAATTCCTTTAAAATCAGCTTTTACAGGATATTTTTTGTGATTTCTGTCAATGAGTACGGCTGTTTTGAATTTTTTTAAGGGAACTTCTAAAAAATGACGAACGGCATAAATAAGTGTAGTTCCAGAATTCAAAACGTCATCTACCAAAACCAATCCTTTATTAGTATAGTTTTCTTTAGCCAATGAAGTACGAATGGCTAAATCAGGTTGATGTTTGTTGATCTCAACTTCACAAAGCGAAACTTTAATAGGGGCAATCAAGGTCAAAGCAGTAGCAATTTTTTGAGCAAAAACAAAGCCATTTTTAGTAATACCTGCGAGTACAATTTCTTCTTCGTCTACAAAGGTTTCGTAGATTTGGTAAGCAATTCGCTTGGTTTTGTGTTCTATTTCTTGATGGGTTAAAATGATATTTTGGCTCATATTTTTTTATTTGAAAGGTACAAAATGGAATGGTCCTGTGTGTCTTTTAATTAGGATAGTTTAAACGGAGCTCATTATGTAAGAGAATCGGCATCTTCATCCTCTACAATGACATTGCCAAATTCATCAATATCACGGCGATCTTTCTTGGTGGGTCTACCCGTTCCGTTTTTGCGATAATGGTCTTTTGAAAGTTTTAGTAATTCTAGGTGTTGATAGACTTCTGCAGGGGTATCATTGCGGCGATATATGTCGACTAATTTTGCGCCTACACGATTTTCTGGGATGTCTAAAACGGTTATGATTTGGGTAATTTGATCTTTACGAAACGTGATTTTGTCTGTAGGGAAAACTTCTTTGGAAGCTTTGGCTACTTGACCATTTACGGTTACATGATTTTTTTTACAAGCCTCAGTAACCATATTTCTGGTTTTGTAATAACGAACGCACCATAAATATTTATCTATTCGCATAAATTTTCAAAAATCAAAGTTAAATAGTTTATCAAAATCAATCTAAATTGTATCTTGCGCACTCAAAAAGCAGTACTAATGAACAAAATTAAGTTTTATTTTATTTTATCAATGCTATCCTTGGCATTATTTTCATGTTCTAAAAATAAAGAGGAGGAGGTAGCGCCACCAAGAGAATACAGCGTACAATATGCCACTGACATTAAAGACATTGAAGAATATTTGAAAACTTATTATATTGAGGAAGTTACCGCAGACTTCGATATCAAGATTTCTAAAATTCCTACAGGAGGAACTCAAAAGTCTATTTGGGATCAGACTACTTATCCACTAAAATTTAGAGAGGTAAATTTGCATGGATTAAAGTATAAGTTGTATTATTTGACTTTAAATGAAGGAGTTGGAGTGTCACCAACCAATGTGGATAATTATTTCGTAGCCTACAAGGGAGATTATTTACAACAAGTAACCAAGGATGGAGTGACTACACTTACGGTAACCGAATTTGAAAGAAATAGTTTTGTCCTTTTACCTAATGCAGGCTTGCGAGTAGGGTTTTCTGAGATGATGCCAAAATTAAAGACAGGAACCTATACTTCTAATCCAGATGGTACTGTTTCTTATAAAGATTTTGGTGCGGGTGTTGTTTTTATCCCTTCTGGTTTAGCATATTTTAATAGTTCAGCAGGTAGTATTCCAGCTTATGCACCACTTGTTTTTAATATTAAATCTTATGAAATTCAACGCAATGACCAAGATGGAGATGGTATCCCTTCTTATTTAGAAGATTTAGATGGAGATGGTTATATGTATGGTTTTACTAATACTACTTTGTATCCAACCAAACCAACGACCAATCCAGATGATACAGATGGCGATGATGTTCCAGATTGTTTTGATGTAGATGATGATGGAGATAATTATACGACCAAATTAGAGCGTTCTTACAAAGATGCTAATGGGGTTACTCAATATTATGATTTTGCTAATATTCCGTTGTGTACTGGAGGTAATGGAAAGAAAAGACATTTGGATCCAAAATGTCAGAATTAAAAAAGACTTATTCTTAGAATATATGAAACCGTTCCACTATTGGAACGGTTTTTTTTGGGCTTAACTTTTTGATTTTAGGTTAACTTTTTTTAGTTAGCAATAAAAGATAATATGACTGTCCGTAACTCATACCAAATAGTCAAAGTATTTAATTCACTTTGCGTCTCTGCGCCTTTGCGTGAAATTGAACTAGTAAAGTCGCAAAGAAAAGAATGGATCAAACTTAAAAAAAGTGGAGAACTCTAATTTAAGCTATGAAATAGTTCTAGTCACGGATAGTCATAAAAGATAATAATGCTTCGTGTAATCTCAGTTTTTGATTGGGTTTAATTTAGATGTAATGAATTTTACAGAACTTCAAGGCATGAAAAAATCCCGCCAAGTATATTACTTGACGGGACCTATATAATTAGAAAAATAATTACTTTCTTGCCAATACTCTTTCTGCCGCAGCTTCAATCGCTTGGTGATTCAATTGGTATTTTTCCATCAATTGTTCTGGGGTTCCAGATTCTCCAAAGCTATCGTTTACTGCTACGAATTCTTGAGGTGCAGGAGTGTTTAAAGCTAAAACTCTAGAAACACTTTCGCCTAAACCTCCTAAGATGTTATGTTCTTCAGCTGTTACCACACATTTCGTTTTGGCAAGTGATTTCAAAATCGCTTCTTCATCCAAAGGTTTGATGGTGTGAATGTTGATGACTTCTGCTGAAATTCCTTTGGCTTCCAATGCTTCGGCAGCGATTAAGGCTTCCCAAACCAAGTGACCTGTGGCAACAATCGTAACATCAGTTCCTTCGTTCAATAAAATAGCTTTTCCGATTACGAAAGGTTCATCGGCTGGCATAAAGTTAGGCACCACTGGACGACCAAAGCGTAAATAAGCTGGGCCATGGTGTTCTGCTAAGGCAATCGTAGCTGCTTTAGTTTGGTTGTAATCACAAGTATTGATTACGGTCATACCAGGTAACATTTTCATTAAACCAATATCTTCTAGGATTTGGTGTGTAGCTCCATCTTCTCCAAGGGTTAAACCTGCGTGAGAAGCACAAATTTTTACATTTTTATCAGAGTATGCTACCGATTGACGAATTTGATCGTAAACACGACCAGTAGAAAAGTTAGCAAATGTTCCTGTAAATGGAATTTTACCTCCAATAGTTAAACCAGCTGCAATTCCAATCATATTAGCTTCTGCAATTCCGATTTGGAAAAAACGCTCTGGGTGGTTTTTCTTGAAATCATCAAATTTCAATGAACCAATTAAATCCGCACAAAGTGCTACTACATTTTCGTTTTTCTGACCCAATTCAGTCATTCCCGCTCCAAAACCTGAACGAGTATCTTTACTACCTGTATTTGTATATTTTTTCATAAGCCTCCCCCAACCCCTCCTAAGGAGGGGAGTTCCTATTGGGGTAAATAGGATTTATAATTATCTTTTTTTTTAATTTTTTCTACTAAGCTTTTGTTTCCCCTATGGGGGATAGGGGCTTAATAATCTGCTAAAGTTGAACTATTTTGTGCTAGACCATTTTCTAATTGAGCGTCATTAGGTGCTTTACCATGCCAAGCATGCGTATGCATCATAAAATCCACACCATTACCCATTTCAGTATACAACAAAACACAAACAGGCTTTCCTTTTCCAGTTTTAGCTTTAGCTTCTGTCATACCAGCAATTATTGCTTCGATGTTGTTTCCTTCTTTGATTTCAAGAACGTCCCAATCAAAAGCTTCGAATTTAGCTTTCAAGCTTCCCATGTTCAATACTTCATCAGTAGTACCATCAATTTGTTTCCCGTTTACGTCAACAGTCGCAATAAGGTTGTCTACTTTTTTGGCTGAAGCATACATAATAGCTTCCCAGTTTTGACCTTCTTGCAATTCGCCATCTCCGTGCAAAGTATAAACGATATGTGAATCTCCATTTAATTTTTTCGCTTGTGCAGCTCCAAGGGCAACAGACAATCCTTGTCCTAATGAGCCAGAGGCCATACGAATTCCAGGTAGCCCTTCATGTGTAGTAGGGTGACCTTGTAAACGAGAGTTTAATAATCGGAACGTAGCCAATTCTGCTACAGGAAAATAACCACTTCTAGCTAGTACGCTATAAAATACAGGTGAAATGTGACCATTGGATAAAAAGAATACATCTTCACCAATAGCATCCATATCAAATCCTTCTTTGCGATCCATTAAGTATTGATAAAGAGTAACCAAAAATTCTGTACATCCTAGAGAACCACCCGGGTGTCCAGAATTAACAGCGTGTACCATACGAAGAATATCTCTTCTAACTTGGATAGTTAAATCGTTTAATTGTTGTGTGTTAGGCTTCATTTTTTGTGTAAAAGTTAAACTGCTGCAAAAGTAATTTTTATTTTCCGTAAGACCAATGATTTTGGAAGCAATTTCAAGAGAATGATAAGTGGGCTTTCAAAACTTAAAAAGGCGTAGGAATAATAACAATAAAGACTAGCGAGAAGCCAGTCTTAAATTAATTAAATTAAGTGTTGAAGAAATGTAAAGCCAAGAACAGCTCTGTGCTGTAGTGTTTGTCTATCAATCTATTTTTCATGTCAATGAGCCACAAACTTTAGACCATCAACTACAAACCCATAACGTTAAAGGTTTACAATTTGCTTTTCAGACTACTCCAACCACCACCATTGTATACTTGGGTATAGCAGCTTGCTTTTAAGATGCTTTTGGCAGAAGCACTTCGCATGCCCGAAGCACAACACGTAATAATGATTTGGTTTTTATTTTTCAATTGATTTAAATTTTGACGTAACACATCAACAGGAATATTAAGAGAACCTTGAATGTGACCTCCGCGGAATTCACCTTTACTGCGTACATCTACAATTATGGCTCCTTGTTGAAGTAATGTTTTGTAATTTAAAGCTGGACCAAAGCCAAAAAGGCGTTTTAAAAAAGTAAGCATACTAATCGATTTTATTTTGTAAGGATTGATAAAAATTCACATTCAACCAAGAGCCGCCATTCAGACACTCGATGCCTTGTTGTGAAAGATAATATTCGGCCTGACCGCTCCGACCGCCAGAAGCACAACATAAAATAAGAGGGCTTGTCAAGGCTTTGATTTCTTCTATGCGTTCTTGAATTTCATTTAGCGGAATATTAACTGAAGTGGCTACATGTCCGCCCATAAATTCCTCTCGGGTTCGTACATCGACAATGGTGCATTTTTGCTCTCTTATTATATTTTCTAAAGTCATAGTGTTTGCTTTAAAGTGTATTGTTTTATAGCGCAAAATTACAATTGAAATTAAGGTTGTGCAGTAACTTTTGTTACACAAGTTTTTTTGCCAAATCTTTCACCAGGTGTGTAGCTTGTTTAGCCTCAAATAATTATTTATAGGCGTGAATAGATTGTCCTACAAGTTTCCAATTGCCATTTATTTTTTCAAGTAATCGAATCTCATGTGAAAAGGTTTTTTTGCCATCTTTCGCAATCGATACTTCATCATGGCTGACCCAAGCATTATCGTGGTGAATACTCATTTTATAATTTGTATTCATAGAAGTACCACCGCTTGCATTTGCAATAGGTTTGATAATGTCTTCGGCAGGAATATCTAATGTCTTACCAGTAACAGTTGAAATTAAAATTTTGCTATAAGGCCGGATATGCCAGCATTCGGCATGTGTTTTACTGTCGCCCAATCTCCAGCTGGAAGATTCTTTTTCAAGGAGACTTTTAATGGCTTGTGAGTCATCTGTTTTTGAACTGCAACTCAGTAAAATGAAGCTCGGTATAAGAAGTATGGTTAATTTTAATTTCATAATTGAATGGTTTTTGATTAAAAGAGTCGGAAAGATACGTTTTGTCTAAATTAAAAAATAAAACATTTTTAATTTCGTAATTATCTAATTTTTAAATTAGACTATCTTTGCCGACTGATAAAAATCCTATATGAAATTTGATTTATTACAAAAAGATACACAATCTAAAGCCAGAGCGGGAAGTATCACTACAGATCATGGGGTAATTGAAACCCCTATTTTTATGCCTGTGGGTACAGCAGGTACCGTAAAAGGAGTGCATCAACGCGAATTGAAAGATGATATTAATCCAGATATTATTTTAGGAAACACCTATCATTTGTATCTGCGTCCGCAAACTGATATTTTAGAGAAAGCAGGAGGTTTGCACAAATTCATGAATTGGGACCGCAATATTTTGACCGATTCAGGAGGATATCAAGTGTATTCTTTATCGGCCAATAGAAAAATTAAAGAAGAAGGAGTAAAATTCAAATCGCATATTGATGGATCATACCACTTTTTTACACCAGAAAATGTAATGGAAATTCAGCGCACGATTGGGGCAGATATTATCATGGCTTTTGATGAATGTACACCTTATCCTTGTGATTTTCGTTATGCGCAGCGTTCGATGCACATGACACACCGTTGGTTGGATCGTTGCATCAATCATTTAGACAAATTGCCTTATAAATATGGTTATGAGCAAACGTTTTTTCCGATTGTTCAAGGGAGTACTTATAAAGATTTGCGTCGCCAATCGGCAGAATACATTGCCAATGCGGGACAACAAGGAAACGCCATTGGTGGACTTTCTGTTGGTGAACCTGCAGAAGAAATGTATGCGATGACCGAAGTGGTTTGTGAAATCTTACCTGAAGACAAACCCCGTTATTTGATGGGCGTAGGAACACCAATTAATATTTTGGAAAATATTGCTTTAGGGATTGATATGTTTGATTGTGTGATGCCAACACGTAACGCCAGAAACGGAATGTTGTTTACCGCCAATGGTTCCATCAATATTAAAAATAAAAAGTGGGAAGCTGATTTTTCGCCAATTGATGAAATGGGCATTACCTATGTAGATACTTTTTATACCAAAGCCTACTTGCGTCATTTGTTTGCTTCTAATGAAATGCTTGGTAAACAAATTGCGACCATTCATAATTTAGGATTCTATATGTGGTTGGTTCGTGAAGCAAGAAAACATATCTTAGCGGGCGATTTTAGACCTTGGAAAGAAATGATGGTCAAAAACATGAGCCAAAGATTATAGTGATTTTGTTTTAACTCCCATTGGGGCGTTAGGGAAAAATAGTAATATGAATAAAAGAACAGAAAAAAAGTTCCCCCTTCGGGGGTTAGGGGGCTTAACCATAATAGATAAATACATCCTAAAGCGCTACTTGGCGACTTTTGCTGTAATGTTATTGTTGTTTATCCCTATCGGAATTGTAATTGATGTTTCGGAGAAGATCAATAAGATGCTGGAAAACAAAATTCCGTTTTGGGATATAGCAACCTATTATTACAACTTCACCATTTATTTTGCTAATTCTCTTTTTCCGATATTTTTGTTTTTGTCAATCATTTGGTTTACCTCGAAATTGGCCAATAATACCGAAATTATTGCCATTCTAGGTTCAGGAATTTCATTTACCCGATTTTTGCGTCCATATGTTATTGGAGCATCTATTGTGTCTGTTTTAGTGTTGTTAATGGGTTTTTTTTTAGTGCCTTCGGCCAGTGAGGGATTCAATAATTTTAGGTATACCTATCTAAAAGGAGGAGGAAAAGAAGCAATGCGCGGTGACAATACTGATGTATACCGACAAATCAATGACCATGAATTCATTTATGTGAATAGTTTTAATCCAGAAACCAAAATGGCTTTTAATTTTTCGCTAGAAAAATTTAAAAAAGAACAATTGGTGTCTAAAATGACCGCGAGTAGAATCAAATGGAACCCGAAAGACAGCACCTATACACTTTATGATTATACCAAACGAACCGTTGGTGCTATGGGCGACAAAATAGAGAAGGCTCCGGAGAAAAAATTCCGTTTTGCTTTTGATTTAGAGGATTTAACGCCCGTGGTGTATATTGCAGAAACCCTTAATTTTACTCAACTGAATGCTTTTATTGAAAAAGAGCGCAAAAGAGGTTCTTCAAACATAAATACTTATTTAGTAGTCTTGTATAAAAAGTATAGTGTTCCCGTTTCAGCCTTTATTCTTACAATAATAGCGGTTTCGGTTTCGGCGATGAAACGAAGAGGAGGAATGGGAACCAATTTAGCCATCGGAATAGCCATTGCGTTTGCTTTTGTCTTTTTTGATAAAATATTTGGCACCATAGCCGAAAAGTCTTCTTTTTCGCCACTATTAGCCGTGTGGTTGCCCAACATCTTTTTCGGAATATTAGCCATTTATTTATTACGTAATGCCAAACGATAATTTAAAAAGTTACCTAAATCTTCATTTGATTGTTTTTATTTGGGGATTTACTGCCATTTTAGGCGCATTAATAACCATCGATGCTGATTTTCTAGTGTGGTATAGAATGCTGTTTGCGGCGGTTTTTTTAGGGAGTTTCCTCTTATTTAAAAAGATTCCATTCCAGATTTCCTTTAGTGCGGTGCTAAAATTAGTCTTTGTTGGGCTGCTTATTGCCTTACATTGGATTTTCTTTTTTGAATCTATAAAAGTGTCTACGGTCTCTATAACTTTATCTGTTTTTTCTTTAGGCGCTTTTTTTGCTTCCTTGTTAGAACCTATTTTTTATGGACGAAAAGTACTCTTGTACGAAGTGTTTTTTGGCCTTGTGATCATAGCAGGATTGGCCTTGATATTACAGGTAGAAATCAATTATTTACATGGGATGCTTTTGGCTTTAGTGTCTATTATCTTGGGGGTTGTTTTTACCTTATTCAACGGAAAATTAATCGAACACCACGAACCTTCAGTAATTGCTTTTTATGAGTTTTTGGCGGGCTTTGTATTTATCAGTATCTATTTTATTTATAATGGCTCTTTTTCGACTGATTTTTTTGTTTTGACACCAAAAAATTGGGCATTAATTTTACTTTTAGCTTCTATTTGTACCGCTTATGCTTTTACTGCTTCGGTAAAAGTTATGCGTCGCTTGTCGCCTTATACTGTGATGCTTACTACGAATTTAGAGCCTGTTTATGGCATCATCTTGGCCTATTTTATCATCGGTGGAAAAGAAAAAATGAGTACCGAATTTTACATCGGAGCCTTGATTATAGTGATAACTGTGATCCTAAACGGAGTCATTAAGCACTATATGGAAAAACCCAAAAAGGACTAGTTAATTTTAAATTAATTCCGAGTTAAATAAAAAATAATCTTTCGAAACGATTTTAAATTTTTACATTTGCACATCCAGAATTGCAAAATAAAACAAACGCAAAAAATCCTATGGAATATTTAGATTTCGAACTTCCAATTAAAGAATTAGAGGAGCAGTTAGAAAAATGCGTCATTATCGGAAAAGAGTCGGATGTTGATGTTACCGCTACTTGTAAAGAGATTAACAAGAAGTTAGAGGTGACCAAAAGAAACATCTACAAAAATCTTACCGCTTGGCAACGTGTTCAATTATCCAGACATCCAAATCGTCCTTATACACTAGACCATATTAGAGCACTTTGTGGCGACACTTTTTTAGAGTTGCATGGTGATCGTGGTTTTAAAGATGACAAAGCAATGATTGGCGGTTTAGGAAAAATTGGCGGACAATCTTTTATGATTGTGGGACAGCAAAAAGGATATAATACGAAAACCCGTCAGTACCGAAACTTTGGTATGGCCAACCCAGAAGGGTACAGAAAAGCCTTGCGCTTGATGAAAATGGCTGAAAAATTTGGAATTCCTGTTTTAACTTTGGTTGACACCCCTGGTGCATACCCTGGTTTAGAGGCAGAAGAAAGAGGTCAAGGAGAAGCAATAGCAAGAAATATTTTTGAAATGGTTCGTTTAAAAGTGCCAATCATTACCATAATTGTGGGGGAAGGAGCCTCTGGAGGTGCTTTAGGAATAGGAGTTGGAGATAGGGTATACATGCTCGAAAACACTTGGTATTCTGTAATTTCACCAGAATCATGTTCTTCTATTTTATGGAAAAGTTGGGAGTACAAAGAGCAAGCAGCAGATGCTTTAAAATTGACTTCTTCTGACATGAAAAAGCAAAAATTAGTAGACGATATCATTCCAGAACCTCTTGGGGGAGCGCACTATGATAGAGAGACTACTTTCAAAACGGTTGAGCAATATATTATCAAAGGATTCAATGAATTGAAAGACTTATCAACAGCAGATTTAATTGCTCAAAGGATGGATAAATACAGTAAAATGGGACATTTTAAAGAATAAAATCCTACAATTTATTTTAAAGTCCGAAGCCGTTGGGTTTCGGACTTTTTTTATGGTTATCAACAAAAAAGCATTAGTTGTAAACATAATTTTGTAATAACTCGATAGTGCAAAATTTCAATTTTTTTTTAAATTCGTTCCATGGAAAATTTTAAATCAATAAGCCCAATCAAAGTGGATCGCTCCACTATTATTAACCTAGAAAAAGGCAAGTTACCACCACAAGTCCTAGAATTAGAGGAGGCGGTGTTGGGAGCTATGATGATTGACAAGAAGGGAGTAGATGAGGTAATTGATATTTTGCAACCCGATGCTTTTTATAAAGAGGCACATAAACATATCTTCGAAGCTATAGTTCAGTTGTTTACAGAATCGCAACCTATTGACTTATTAACAGTTTCAGCTCAGCTACGAAAAAACGCCAAATTGGACCTTTCTGGAGGTGATTTTTATTTAATTCAGCTTACTCAAAAGATATCTTCTTCGGCACATATCGAATTTCACTCTAGAATTATTTTGCAAAAGTATATTCAGCGAAGTTTAATTCGTATTTCTTCTGAAATTATCGAAGAATCCTATGACGAAACTACCGATGTTTTTGACTTATTAGACAAAGCCGAATCGAAATTATACGAGGTTACTCAAGGAAACGTAAAACGTAGTTCCGAAACAGCTCAAAGTTTGGTATTACAAGCTAAAAAGCGTATCGAGGAGATTGCTGGGCAAGAAGGTTTAAGTGGAGTAGCTACTGGTTTTGAAAAGCTGGATAAGGTAACTTCAGGTTGGCAACCTTCGGATTTAATTATTATTGCGGCGCGTCCGGGTATGGGTAAAACCGCCTTTGTATTGTCAATGGCAAGAAATATTGCAATTGATTTTGGAAAACCAGTTGCTGTTTTCTCATTAGAGATGTCTTCGGTACAGTTAATTACGCGTTTGATCTCTTCCGAGACGGGCTTGTCTTCCGAAAAATTGCGTACCGGTAAGTTAGAAAAACATGAGTGGGAACAGTTGAGTACCAAGGTGAAAAACTTAGAAAAAGCGCCATTATTTATTGATGATTCCCCTTCACTTTCAATATTTGATTTACGGGCCAAATGTCGTCGTTTGGCGTCACAACATGGAATAAAACTAATTATTGTGGATTATTTGCAGTTGATGACCGCTGGTGGAAACGGAAAAGGAGGCGGAAACCGTGAGCAAGAAATCTCTACCATTTCTCGAAATCTAAAAGCCTTGGCCAAAGAGTTGAATGTTCCTGTAATTGCCCTTTCGCAGTTATCGCGTGCTGTTGAAACGCGTGGCTCGAGTAAACGACCTTTACTGTCGGATCTTCGTGAATCGGGTGCGATTGAGCAAGATGCAGATATTGTTTCTTTTATTTATAGGCCAGAGTACTATAAAATTGAAGAATGGGATGACGAAGAGCAATCACCAACTGCGGGTCAAGCTGAATTCATCATCGCCAAGCACAGAAACGGGGGTTTAGAAAACGTACGATTAAAGTTTGTTGGAAATTTAGGTAAGTTTGACAATTTGGAGGATTACAGTAGTGGCTATGATGATTTACCATCAAGTATGAATCAGGATGATTTTACCAAGAATCTGCCTTCGGCCAATGATGCCTTTGGAAGTACTTTTAACAACGATCCAGAAGATGATAGTGATGTGCCTTTTTAATAGTTTTTTTAAAGTGTAAATAGAAATCCTAGAAAGATAATTCTTCCTTATTTTCTTTTAATTAATTGAAAAAAAAAGATTAGTTTAGCCTAAACTATTATTAACCAATATTTTATTAAAGTTATGAGTGAAGAAAAATTCCCTGGAAAAATTGAAATTACCTTGCCAACTGCTCAAGAATGGGTTAAAAAATACAAAGAGCCCAAACTTGAGGCAAAGTCAAAAAAAATTGATGCCTATTTAATTCCGTTAGAATCCTTACAAAAAGTAATGGATCAAAAAATTGATGCAGTTCGTGCTTACAAAGGGATTAATGAGTTAGGAGAAGAAACATTGATGTTTGTAGGAACAGTGTTGAATGCTTCAACGGGTATTTACGAAGATGTGTTTCCACAGGCATTTAATAATGAAGTGGCTAGTGAAACTGAGATTGTTTATGATGGTGGTCGTCCATGTCCACCGTATGGGGATCCCAATAGTCCAATGAATACTTAATAATGGATGATTTTTTTCTTTATTTAGCATATACTGTTTTGTTGCTAAATTTGAGTTTATATGCCATTAGCTTTTTCAATAAGGAAAAGGTTAATGGTTTTTTTTTGGTATACTTACTTTTTGCTACCATCATGCAATTAAGTATGGAGGTGTTTTATCATTTACATAAGAATAATTTATTTTTAATGAACTTATTTTTTATAGGGCAGATGATTTTATTTGGTTTTTTTTATAGTTCGTTAATGTATTTGAGGAATCAAAAAACAATTATTCATACTATAATGGCTTTGAATGTAACGGTTATTGGAGTGCAAAGTTGGTTGGATTATGAACAATTTTTTCAGTACAATTTGTTCGTTATAGTGATTACTAATTTGAGTGTCATTGTATTTGCTGTTCTTCATTTGTACAATATGCTGACTTCAGAAAAAAAATATTATTATATCACCTCAGGGCTTATTCTGTATTTACTTGCTAGTACATTAGTTTTTATTGTAGGAAATATTAATGCGAAACTAAACGATAATGTAAAATTTATTCTTTGGACTTTTAACTCTTTTTTAATAGTTGTTTATTATTTGTTCGTTTTGTACGATTGGAAAGTAAGTTTTTTAGGAAAAAAAAAGCATTAAAGCTTTTTTTTTAGTTAATTTTTGTGGTTTGTAATAAATAAAGCTATTTTTGGGGCAATCATAGTCCTCAAATAGATAATACCACCTTACTATATGGATGCAACTTCCATTACAGAAAAAGAAATTGTTCTAGTTATTTTGTACACTTCCTTCTTTTTTATCATTTTGGCAGTGATACTAATAGTATTCTTCTACTTTTCTAGAAAAAAAATTATCCAAAAAGAAATTGAAAAAAAAGATAGTGAAATTGAGCATCAAAAGGAGTTGCTAAAAGCTGTAATCGAAACCCAAGAATCGGAACGAAAACGGATTGCGCAAGATTTACATGATGATATTAGCTCAAAGTTGAATGTAGTGGCTTTGAATGCACATTTGTTAACTACACCCAATCTCTCATTAAAAGAAATTGAGGAGATTAAATCTAATGTGATTTCATTAACGGGAAAAGCACTCGAGAACTCAAGGAAGATTGCACATGACTTATTGCCTCCAGTTCTTGAAAAATTTGGATTAAACGCAGGAGTAGAGGAATTGTGCATGGAATTTAGCTCCGCCAAAGGAGTACAAGTGGTGTATAACAACGAAGTCTCCTTCGATGAAACAGAAAAAAGAAGGCATTTACATGTCTTTAGGATTTTGCAGGAGTTATTGAATAATTCTTTACGACACGGGAAAGCAACTATGATGACTGTTAGTTTTGTTCCCCATGGAGAATATATTAAATGTTTATATACCGATAACGGAATTGGTTTTGACGAAACCAATTGTGCTCATCAAAAAGGATTAGGATTAAAAAATATAGAGAGTAGGATTTCTTTTTTAAAGGGGAGTTTATCTTTCCAATCAAAAGTAAATAAAGGGATAAATGTTGAATTTATATTTTAAAAATGGATCGAAAAATTAAAATAATTCTAGTAGATGATGAAGTGTTGTTCCGAAAAGGATTGACCTTTATTTTAGGAAGAGAACCTAATTTTACAATTCTCCATGAAGACTCAAATGGTCAAGAGTTAATTACATTTCTAAGAACTACAGATGAACTACCTGACATTATAATCACCGATTTGAAAATGCCCATCATTAATGGGGTTGAAGCCACTAAAATTATCCACAAAGAATTTCCTAGTATAAAAATCATTGCACTAACTAGTTATGATTCAAAATCATTTGTTGCCAATATGATTGATGTAGGTGCAGTATCTTATTTGTTGAAAAATGCTTCGCCTACAGAATTAATCAATACTATAAATGAAGTAGCCAATAAAGGATTTTATTATTCAGATTATGTTCTCAAAGTAATCAAAGAAGTCGTACTTTCTGGGAACAAGCTAAAAAGTTGCCTAGACAGAAGTTTACTTTCTGAACGAGAGATAGAAGTATTAAAGTTGATTTGCAAACAAAAGAATGCCAACGAAATAGGAGAGTATTTATTCATTAGTCCGAGAACGGTAGAAGGACATCGCACCAACTTACTGCTTAAAACTAATTCTAGGAATATTGCAGGATTAGTAGTGTACGCCATTCAAAATGAATTGGTACAATTAGACTAGATCCACTTTTGAAATTTTAGTAACGATTCAATAAAAATTGAAACGATAAAACGTAAAAAGTAACCAATAAAATGACTAATAGGCAAGCGCCTATTTTTTTTGTAGTATTAAAATTTTCCACAGTAGTTGATTTGGAGTTGGTATAGTTAATAGTATATTTCATGAAATGCAATTATTTTTTTTCAAAAATACTGTGTTTCAACAAATTAGGAATACGTATTTTTACGTGTTTTTATTTCAATCTATAAGAAAATGTAATAAGTAAGACGAGAATACTATTGTGACCATTCTTTGTTTAAAAGAGTAACAATAGTTTTTTTAAGTATTTTAGTTAAATCTAGAAAGTTTTGCTCGTATCGTTTTATCTTTGAGAAACAAATAATGCCTAATGAAATCAAAATCCCTTTTTATTCTATATTTTGTACTAATGTCCCTTACTGCCAAAGCGGGTTTTATTTTGTTGCCAATGGACGAGACGTCACAACAAAATCATCTTAAAGCATACGGAATCACGTATTGGTGTTTGGATAAAAATTACAAAGCCAGTTGGTTACTCAATTATAGAGGAGGTTCTTTTTTGCTACCAGATGCTCCCGAAATTCGTAAAGAATGCCAAATTCGTGGAGTAAGTTTTGAAATACTTTCGGATAGTGAAGAAACCGATTTGTTGAATCAAATTGCAAGTCCATCCCAGAATATGGAATCGGTTTTGTTAGAGAAAGCGCCCAAAATTGCAGTTTATACACCCAAAGGTAAACAGCCGTGGGACGATGCAGTGACTTTGGTCCTGACTTATGCCGAGATTCCTTTTACTGCAGTTTATGACGAAGAAGTATTATCGGATCAATTACTACTTTACGATTGGTTGCACCTGCATCATGAAGATTTTACCGGACAATACGGAAAATTTTATAGTGCCTACAAAAATACGCCTTGGTACATTGATCAAAAAAAAGAGGCCGAAGCTTTAGCAAAGAAATTAGGTTATGCCAAAGTCTCTGAAGAAAAAGGGGCCGTGGCACAAAAAATTAGCCATTTCGTAATTGGTGGTGGATTCATGTTTGCCATGTGTTCCGCAACAGACAGTTTCGATATTGCACTGGCTGCCGAAGGGATAGATATTTGCGAAACGATGTTTGATGGAGACGCGAGTGCACCCAACTATCAAAACCTATTAAATTTTGATCGCTCTTTCGCTTTCAAAAACTTTACCTTGGAGCGACGTCCAGAACAATATGAATTTTCTAATATTGACATGACAGGCAGAAGAAAAATTCCAATGGAAAAAGATTATTTTACCTTAATGGAATTCTCTGCCAAATGGGATCCTATCCCTAGCATGCTATGCCAAAATCACACCCAATTGATCAAGGGATTTATGGGGCAAACTACTGCTTTTGATGCGGAATTAGTAAAATCGAATATCCTTGTTTTGGGGAGTTGTGAACTCAATGGGGAAGCCCGATACATTCATGGACAAAAAGGCAAAGGCATGTTTACCTTTTATGGAGGACATGATCCAGAAGATTTTCAGCACCAAGTAGGCGATCCTGCCACAGTACTGGACTTGCATCCAAATTCGCCAGGCTATCGTTTAATTTTAAACAATGTGTTGTTCCCCGCAGCGAAAAAGAAAAAACTGAAAACGTAATAAAATTTTCAATAGCAATATTTCTATTATTCTTACCAACAAAAGAATTAATCCAGAGCAATATTTTTTTATTAATGTGTAAAATCTTGAGACGAATTTTCGTATGATTTATTTTATTAAAAATTCCTTTTTCAATTTAAAATTTTAGATATGACCCGAATACTAATCTTCATTATTATGCTATTTGGTAGTAAAATAGTTATCGCACAAAATGCAACAGCCAAGGTAGTCAATCATCAAGCTCAAACATGGCTGAGTCTCAATACCAATTTGAAATTCAATGATCATTGGGGGATGATGAATGATTTTCACATTCGTAGAACTGATTTTGCAGCGAAAGAGAGTTTTTATTTTGCAAGAATAGGGATAACATACACGGTGGCTCCAAATTTTGTAGTAGCATCTGGGTATGCACATTTATGGTTAGCCCCATCAAAACCAGAATGGAGTAATTTTGCCGATGAGAACAGAATTTACCAACAAGCTACCTATAACGTTAAATTTGGTAATATAAATATTTTGCAACGTCTTAGAAATGAACAGCGCTGGCAAGATAAAATAGTTGATGATGTAGCAGTTGATACTCGATTTACGAATAGAATTCGCTATTTGTTAAGCATCAATATCCCCATTTTTAAAAGCAAAACACTTCCATCTTTAGTAATTGCAGATGAAATTTTAATGCATTTTGGAAAAGAAGTAGTATTCAATGCAATGGATCAAAACCGAATATTTATTGGAATACGACAAAATATCACCCCAAAACTTAGCTATGATTTCGGATATATGAATGTTTATCAGCAAAAATATAGTGGCTACCAATATGACTCTAATCACACACTGAGACTTTTCTTTTATTACTCAGGAAGTGCGAAGAATATTTTCTCTCAAAATCATGTGCATTCAGGTGATGAATAGTTGATTTTTTCTATTGCATTACTATTTTTAAAGCTATTGTTCGTAAGGGAAACAATAGCTTTTTTTGTACGGATTATAAGTTGTTTGTTTTTTCAACGAATGTTAATTATGTTTCTGTCAATACAAACTGTTGTATTTAATTCCAATTTTGGCTTACAATATTCGCTGGTAATTTTCCACACAATATTCTCGCTAAGACACTAATTTCCAGTGTTCACAGTGTTTTTTTTTGCGGCTTTGCGAGAGATCAATAAAAGGATAGCACTATTTTGCTTTGATTGTTTAGTTATTCTATTCGTTTTTTTATTTTATTAAAAGATTAGCATAATTCAGGAGCATATTGAAATAGTTTTGTAATTTTATAACATAAATATTAGTAATTTAATACTTTCAAATATGAAATCAACAAGATTAGAACACGACTTCTTAGGTGAATTGGAAATCCCAAATGACGTGTATTACGGAATTCAAACTTTTAGAGCGGTAGAAAATTTTGATATTACTGGAATACCTATTTCAAAAGAACCTTTATTTATAAAAGCACTAGGATATGTAAAAAAAGCTGCTGCAATGGCTAATAAAGATTGTGGTGTGTTGGATGCCAAAATTGCGGATGCTATTTGTTACGGAAGTGATCAATTAATTGCAGGAAAATTTGATAAAGAATTTGTAAGTGATTTAATTCAAGGTGGAGCTGGAACTTCTGTAAATATGAATGCTAACGAAGTGATTGCAAATATCGGCTTAGAATATTTAGGTCATAAAAAAGGAGAGTACCAATTTTTGCATCCAAACAATCACGTTAATTGTTCTCAATCTACCAATGATGCCTATCCTTCGGCTTTCAGAATTGCATTGTATTTAAAAATGGAAAGTTTTGTGACAGCTTTAGAGGCTTTAGAAAAAGCCTTTGCAGCCAAAGGAAAAGAGTTTAATCGTGTGCTTAAAATGGGACGTACTCAATTGCAAGATGCCGTTCCTATGACTTTAGGACAAGAGTTTAATTCCTACGCAACAACTATTGGTGAGGATATTAGACGTATAAAAGATGCACAAAGCTTAGTCCTTGAAGTTAATATGGGAGCAACGGCAATTGGAACAAAAGTCAATGCTCCTCAAGGTTATCCTGAAATATGTGTTGCATATTTGGCAAAAGAAATAGGAATACCATTGACACTTTCTCCAGATTTAATAGAGGCCACCGTTGATACTGGTGCTTACGTTCAAATTATGGGTACCATGAAGCGTACGGCGGTAAAAGTGTCTAAGATTTGTAATGATTTGAGGTTGTTAAGTTCAGGACCAAGAACTGGTTTTAATGAAATTAACTTACCAGCACGACAACCTGGCTCATCAATTATGCCAGGAAAAGTAAATCCAGTTATTCCAGAAGTGGTAAATCAAACATGCTTTTATGTAATTGGTCAAGATCTGACCGTAACTATGGCTGCAGAAGCTGGGCAGTTGCAATTAAATGTAATGGAACCAGTAATTGCTTTTGCCATGTTTACTTCATTGGATTATTTGACAAAGGCAATTCATACATTAATTGATAAATGTGTTATTGGAATTACTGCTAATGAACAACATTGTTATAATTTGGTTATGAATAGTATTGGAATTGTCACTCAACTTAACCCAATTTTAGGATATGAAGAAAGTGCCAGTATAGCAGGTGAAGCTTTGAAAACAGGAAAAAGTGTGCATCAAATCGCAGTATTGGAGAGAAAATTAATCACCCAAGAAAAATGGGATGAGATTTATTCAATAGAAAACTTGATTAATCCTAAGTTTATTGCTTCTTAAATAAATGTTTTGAACTATATGTTTAGTTATTTGCTGATTATTAAATAGTTATATGTGTTTAAAAACCAAAATTTCTATAGAGATTTACATTAATATGAAACTAAATTATGGTAAATGTCCATTAATGAGTTCTTTGCGAAATTGTTTAAGCATATAGCTCAATAAACATTAAAGGTGTAGATTATGAAAAAAAGTATAACATTATTTTTGATTTCTATTGCAAGTTTGCAGTTGCATCCACAAGATAAGTCTGTGAAAACTTCGCCAAGAATTATGATTTTGGCTACAGGTGGAACCATTGCGGGATCAGGAGAGTCCTCTACAAAAGCAGCATATAAAGCGGGGAAAGTTCCAATAGATGATTTGTTAAACGCTGTTCCAGCAATTCATCAATTTGGTAAAATTACGGGCGAACAAGTAGCTTCTATTGGAAGTCAAGACATGAACATAGCCACATGGTTAGTTTTGTCAAATCGAATCAATCAAATTTTTGAACAAAACTTGGCAGACGCTATAGTAGTCACTCATGGGACTGATACAATGGAATCAACAGCTTATTTTTTAAAACTTACAGTAATGTCGAACAAACCCGTTGTGGTTGTAGGTTCAATGCGTCCATCTACTGCGTTGAGCCAAGACGGAAATCGAAATCTGTTAGATGCTGTGATGGTGGCAGCAGATTCAAAAACTCAAGGAAAAGGGGTAGTTGTAGCAATGAATGAAAAGGTATTTGATCCAAGAGACGTAACTAAAGGGAGTTCTACAAATATAGAAACTTTTGTATCTCGTAATTTTGGACCAATTGGACTGATTTATGATAGTAAAGTAAGTTATTATTACCAATCATTAAAAAATCCGTCTAAGAAGTTTGATGTTACAAAATTAACCTCATTGCCACAGGTAGAAATCGTTTATGGATATGCAGATGCAAGCCCAATTACAGTTTCGAGTTTAATCAATTCCCCCGCAAAAGGTATCATTTATGATGGAATGGGGAACGGAAATTTCAACGAACCAGTGGGTAAGGAGTTAGCATTAGCAGCCAAAAAAGGAATGCTAGTGGTTCGATCGAATAGAACCGGATCTGGTAGAACAACTTTAGAAAATGAAGTTGATGATAAAGCATTGGGTTTTATTGTAGCTGATGATTTGAGTGCGCAAAAGGCTAGAATTCTACTAATGCTTTCGCTTACGGAAACAACAGATCGAGATAAAATTCAACAAAACTTCTTTGACTATTAAATTGCAAAAAAGAGAAGCTCTTCTATAGTTAGAGGAATTCTTTTTTCTTAAATATAGTAAACCCTTAAAAAATGAATGTTATGATTTGGATTGAATTTGCAGTACTGATCGGAATGATTTTAGTTGGATCCCAAATGAAGGGAATTGGATTAGGTGTTATGGGAATGATGGGACTATTAGTTTTTATTTTGTTTTTCAAAATGAGACCTACAGATCCGCCACTAGATGTTATGTTGATTATTATGGCAATAGTGACAACTGCAGCAACTTTACAGGCTTCTGGAGGACTTGATTATTTAGTGCAATTAGCCGAAAAAGTAATTCGAAGTAATCCATCCAATATTACGTTTATCGCACCATTCACGGTGTATTTTTTATGTTTATTCGCGGGTACAGCACATATTGTTTACTCTTTATTACCAATAATAGCTGAAGTAGCTGCTAAAAAAAGGATTCGCCCAGAAAGACCATTAAGTATTTCCGTGATTGCTTCTCATCTTGCCCTTACAGGAAGTCCAATGAGTGCCGCTACAGCAGCATTAGTTGTCATTTTAGGGTATGCTGGCGCACTGGTAGATATTATGTCAATATGTATTCCGGCATGTATTCTCGGGCTTTTAGCCGGTTGTTTTTCGGTATTCAGAAAAGGAGTTGAACTTGATCAAGATCCTATTTTTATCGAAAAAATGAAAGATGCAGATTTTGCCAAAAGTTTGGATAGTGATGATATTAATACTCCAAAAGTACTAAAACCTGGGTCAAAGACCTCTGTGTTTATTTTTTCAATAGCCATACTTTTAATTGTAATAGCTGGAGCTTTTCCTGAGCTCGTTCCTCATTTTGAAAAAGGCTCAAAAACTTTAGCTGTTGCTGCCGATGGTTCATTAACAATGGTAACTGTTATTGGTGTTATTACATTATCTGCATCTGCAGCAATGATGCTGATCACAAAAACAAGTGCAGTCGAGGTGACAAAAGTTAGTCTTTTTACGTCTATGGCTTCAGCTGTAGTTTCTGTTTTTGGTGTGGTATGGATGAGCTCTACTTTTATGGGGCACAATGCTGTATTAATACAAGAAGTTTTAGGAGGTGTAGTGGAGCAATATCCTTGGGCTTTTGCAATAGCCGTTTTTGCTTTGGGAGTGTTAATGTTTAGTCAAGCGGCTACTACTAAAACAATGATGCCGCTAGGAATGGCTTTAGGATTGCCACCAGCTGCTTTGATAGCTATTTTTCCTGCTGTAAATAGTGACTTTGTTCTTCCAGGTTATCCAACGCTCTTAGCCGCAATTAATTTTGATAGAACCGGAAGTACAAAAATTGGAAAATTTGTTATAAATCATAGTTTTCTAACGCCAGGTGTTGTGGCAATTGGAGTAGCTATTGCAGTTGGTTTTTTAATTGGATCTTTTGTGTTATGACATAGTAATATCTTAGATTTTGTAGTTGGGGGTTTGATATGAATCCCATTTATATTTTAGTATTCAATGATAGTGTAAATAATTTAGGTAATTTTTTAGTAGGAGCAGAGGTTTCACATATTTTTGCAAAACGTTCAAATTCTATGGCTTTTCCAGTTTAAATTCTAGAACTAAAACTGTTGAAAAGCTATATGGAGGAACTGGTCCTTCAATTTTAGCATCTCCAAAATTTGTTGCACATTGGCGAGATACATTTTTTGAGGGTAAAATAAAAATACCTTATGGTCATCGTTTTTTTAATGAAGCCCATCGAGCAGATATGAACTATATTGCTTTAGGAAATAGATTTAAAGCAAGAATATTTTTGTTTTATTATGATTTCCAGTATTCATGTGAAGGCTTAGATAGGCGAAAAGTAATTTCAAATATAGTTTTGCACTAGGTTTTAGGCTGCTGCATAAAGTGGTTTATGTTTGGAAATGGGTAAGAACAGAGCATTTAATCATGTCTAAAATGAATTTACTTTTAACCTTAATAACAACATACTTTTCTTGAAACGATAGTCCAGAACCTAATGAGTGATCAATAAGATCTACTCATTATGATGTTACACAAACCATAGAGTATATGCCTTTCAAGAAGTTTAACTTGAAGTTTTATGCGGGCTATGTAGCCAGAAAATATAATTATACTCGTTATGCACAAGCTAGTTTTGGAGTAGAGGATTATAGTACGGGTCTACTTAGTTTTGGTGTTATTGCACCTATCCTAGTTTTATAAATTGTGTTTATTGTAGTTAAAAATAGGCATAAAAAAAACCCGAGAGAATTTCTCGGGTTTTTCTATATAAGTAAGTAATCTAAATTGAGTTGATAAAACGTTTATTTTACTTTATTAAGTATTGCTTTGAATGCTTCTGGGTGGTTCATAGCTAAATCGGCAAGAACTTTACGGTTCAATTCGATATTGTTAGCTTTAACTTTTCCCATGAATTGTGAATAAGACATTCCTTCTAATCTAGCTCCAGCGTTAATACGTTGAATCCATAAAGCACGGAAATTTCTTTTATTTACTTTTCTATCGCGGTAAGCGTAGCACATTGCTTTCTCAACCGCATTCTTAGCAACTGTCCAAACGTTTTTACGTCTACCAAAGAAACCTTTGGCTTGCTTCATTATTTTTTTTCTTCTTGCTCTTTTAGCAACTGAATTTACCGATCTTGGCATAATTTTACTGTTTTTTT
>CAUPCW010000049.1:0-24055 GCA_963509895.1 uncultured Flavobacterium sp. | reverse complement strand
CGATATTATTATTTTAGAAACTTCAGGAATTGGGCAATCGGATACTGAAATTATGGACCATTCAGATGTTTCATTATACGTAATGACACCTGAATTCGGTGCAGCTACGCAATTGGAAAAAATTGACATGCTTGATTTTGCGGACTTAGTGGCCTTGAATAAATTCGACAAGCGTGGCGCTTTGGATGCGCTTAGAGATGTGAAAAAACAATACCAACGCAATCATAATTTATGGGATGTAAATCCTGATGAAATGCCTGTTTTTGGAACGATTGCTTCTCAGTTTAATGATCCAGGAATGAACACGCTCTACAAATCGATCATGGATAAAATTGTAGAAAAAACTAGTTCAGATTTAAAATCGACATTCGAAATTACTCGTGAAATGAGCGAGAAAATTTTTGTCATTCCACCACATCGCACGCGTTACTTATCTGAAATTGCAGAGAATAACCGTAAGTATGATGAAACAGCTTTAAGTCAAGAGCAAGTGGCTCAAAAGTTATACGGAATTTATAAAACAATCGAAACGGTTTCTAATAAGAAGCCAGAACTGAATAAAGCTGGAATTGATGACGCGTCTGTATTACCATCTGCTATAGCACCACATGACGAGAACCGAATCTTTTTGAATTTACTTTTGAATCAATTCGACAAAGTAAAAATGGATTTAGATCCTTACAATTGGGAAATGATTCTGACTTGGAATGAAAAAGTGAATAAATACAAGAATCCAGTCTATACTTTTAAAGTTAGAGATCGTGAAATAAAAATGGCGACACATACCGAGAGTTTGTCGCATTCACAAATACCTAAAGTGGCTTTGCCTAAGTACCAAGCTTGGGGTGATATTTTGCGTTGGTGTTTGCAAGAAAATGTTCCAGGAGAATTTCCATTTACTGCAGGATTGTATCCTTTCAAACGTGAAGGAGAAGACCCTTCTCGAATGTTTGCAGGTGAAGGTGGACCAGAGCGAACGAACAAACGGTTTCATTATGTAAGTGCGGGTTTACCAGCCAAAAGACTTTCAACAGCTTTTGATAGTGTGACTTTGTACGGAAACGATCCACACATTCGTCCTGATATTTATGGTAAAATCGGAAATGCAGGAGTTTCTATTTGTTGTTTAGATGATGCAAAAAAACTGTATTCTGGGTTTGATTTAGTACACGCTATGACTTCGGTGAGTATGACTATCAATGGACCAGCGCCTATGTTGCTTGGATTCTTTATGAATGCTGCTATAGATCAACAATGTGAGATGTATATCAAGCAGAATGATTTGGTGGATGAAGTAGAAGCTAAGATAAAAGCGATTTACCAAGAAAAAGGAGTAGAGCGCCCAAAATATCAAGGTGATTTACCAGAAGGGAATAATGGTTTGGGATTACTACTTTTGGGAGTAACCGGGGATCAAGTGTTGCCATTGGAAATTTATAATGAAATAAAAGCCAAAACGCTAGCGCAAGTTCGTGGAACCGTTCAAGCCGATATTTTAAAAGAAGATCAAGCGCAAAATACTTGTATTTTCTCTACGGAGTTTGCATTGCGACTAATGGGTGACGTTCAGGAGTATTTTATTGCTAAAAATGTTAGAAATTTTTATTCGGTTTCTATTTCAGGCTATCATATAGCCGAGGCTGGGGCTAATCCTATTACGCAATTGGCTTTTACTTTGGCTAATGGTTTTACTTATGTAGAATACTACTTGAGTAGAGGAATGAATATCAATGATTTTGGACCAAATTTATCATTCTTTTTCTCGAATGGTGTCGATCCAGAATATGCAGTTATCGGTCGTGTAGCGAGAAAAATTTGGGCGAAAGCCTTGAAAAATAAATATGGTGCCAATGAAAGAGCTCAGATGTTGAAATACCATATTCAAACTTCAGGACGTTCTTTGCATGCTCAAGAAATTGATTTCAATGATATTCGTACAACTTTGCAGGCTTTGTATGCGATTTATGACAACTGTAATTCCTTACATACCAATGCGTACGACGAAGCGATAACTACGCCAACAGAGGAATCGGTGCGTAGAGCGATGGCCATTCAGTTGATTATTAATAAAGAGTTAGGTTTGGCTAAAAATGAGAATCCAATTCAAGGGGCGTTTATCATCGAAGAGTTGACTGATTTGGTAGAAGCTGTTGTTTTACAAGAATTTGATAGAATTACAGAACGTGGTGGCGTATTGGGTGCTATGGAGACAATGTACCAACGTTCTAAAATTCAAGAAGAAAGTTTGTATTACGAAACATTAAAACATACAGGCGAGTTCCCAATTATTGGAGTAAACACGTTCTTGAGTTCTAAAGGATCTCCAACGGTGATTCCTGCTGAAGTTATTCGTGCCACCGAAGAAGAAAAGCAATACCAAATCACCATGTTGAATAATTTGCAAAAAGCGAATGCTGATTTGGTTGCACAACATTTGAAAACCTTACAAGAAGCAGCCATTAAGAATGAAAACATGTTCGATCATTTGATGGAAGCTACAAAAGTTTGTTCTTTAGGTCAAATTACAGCTTCTTTGTTTGAGGTAGGTGGGCAGTATAGAAGGAATATGTAAAATTCGTTATTTACATACATTGGATTAAATTAAATCCCTTGTTTTTAAGGGTTGTACGTTTGTTTTTGTTTGTATTTGTTCAGTTTAAAACGCATTTGGTTGACTAACGGTTGACTAAATGCGTTTTTTTATATGCAGAATATCATTGAATACAATCAGCGATGATGATATAACAGAAATTTGGGTCCAGTTTGAAAATGAAGCGGTTTGGCTTTCACAAAGACAAATGGCTGAATTATTCACGAAGGATACTGACACTATCGGACTTCATCTTAAAAATATTTATTCAGAAGAAGAATTATTAGAACGGTCAACAACCGAGTTTTTCTCGGTAGTTCAATTAGAAAGGAAAAGATCTTTAAAAGAAATACTTCGCATTACAATTTAGATGCTATTATTTCCGTTGGTTATCAGGTAAATTTCATGCTATTAACCCAAATTCGTCTATGGATAATCTAGCGATTAAAAGAGTATCTTCTAGCAATATGATGATAAAGGTTGTGATTAATATTGAAATTTAATCTATCAAATAGTATTGATATACTTGCAATCTATTTTACTGTAATAACAGTAAGCAATGTGTTTTTTTAATCTTTAGATATAAAAAATGGCTTTAAATTTTATTTTTTACTGTTATAACGGTAAAAAGTAAATAATAGTGTTGTGTTTCTTTGTTTTGTCTAATAAAAAATATAAATTTACTGCTTAAGCGGTAAAAAATGGATGGTTTTAATCTTGGTGAATTCGTAAAAGAGCATCGTAAACAAGCTGGTTTAACACAGTTGGAACTGGCTAATCTAGCTGGAGTAGGGAAGACTACGGTTTTTGATATAGAAAAAAATAAGGAATCTGTGCGATGGAATAATCTCAGTGCTGTGCTGAAAGTTTTAAATATTGAAGTTGTTTTTAAAAGTCCATTAAATAGACAATTATGAGAAAAGCAATAGTGTTTGTGCATGGAAAACGTGCTGGAATATTGTGTGAAGAGAGTGCTCAAGGATACTCGTTTACTTATGATGACGATTATCAGGGGGAAGCCGTGTCTTTGACGATGTCTTTGCAACAAAAGAAATATTCATTTCCTCATTTCCCTCCTTTCTTTGATGGATTATTACCAGAAGGTGTATTGTTGGAAGGCTTGCTGCGTATTGGTAAAATAGATAAAAAAGACTATATGTCTCAATTAATAGCAACAGGAAACGATTTGGTTGGATCAGTAACTGTAAAGGAAATGGAAGATGAATAGATGTCCGATAACTTACGAATTATGTGGTGCTGAAAAGTATAGTAATAAAGGGCTCCGTTTACTGTCACCTAAAATAACGCATGTAAACGATTTACCTTTTACTGCTGCCGAACTAAGACAAGAAGCAGCAAATAGAGCCAAAAAAATATCCATTCAAGGAGTTCAACCTAAGTTAAGCGCTATTGTTTCTGTAGTAAATGAAGGTTTTGAAATAGTGGATCAATTTGGAAACTATATCATCAAACCGCAAAATGATTTGTTTCCAGAGCTGCCAGAAAACGAAGATGTAACCATGCGCATGGCTAAAAAATACGGACTGGACGTTCCTTTTCACGGAATGGTTTATGCTAAAGATGGTAGTTTGTCGTATTTTATAAAGCGTTTTGATCGCTACGGAAAAGGTAAAAAATACGCCACGGAAGATTTTGCGCAGTTAACTGGAAATACAAGAGATACCAAATACCGCTTTACTATGGAAAAGATAGTAAATGTTATGGAGGAGTTCTGCACATTTCCTGCTATCGAAAAAGCCGATTTTTTTAAAAGAGTTTTGTTTTGTTTCCTCACTGGAAATGAAGACATGCATCTTAAAAACTTTTCATTAATCACCAAAGGAGGTAAAACGACATTGACACCCGTTTACGATTTTTTGAATTCCTCAATAGCTATTAAAAACCCTGAAGAGGAAATGGCACTTACCTTAAAAGGGAAGAAAAGTAATTTAAAAAAAGCGGATTTCATAAACTACTATGCTAAAGAGCGTTTAGGCCTTTCGGATAAAACTGTTGATTCGATTTTGTTAACTATGATTAAATGTCTTCCAGAATGGAATGAGTTGATTGAAATTTCTTTTTTGTCCGATGACATGAAAGAAAAATATCTGAAACTTTTAGGAGAGAGAATAAAAAGATTTTAAGACATAAATATCACTTGATTTAGTGATTGCGTAGGTCTATTTTAATGAGTAAGTTTGGAAGTACTACTATTACTTTTATTTTTTTTTTAAAAGTTTGATTCAGAATTAAATACCTAAATGAAAGAAAAAATAACCCTCTCACAACTCGAACAATACTTGTCAAAAGCCGCTTGGATTCTTAAAGGTCCTGTTGATGCCTCCGATTTTAAGATTTATATTTTTCCTCTATTATTCTTCAAAAGACTATCTGATGTCTTTGATGAAGAATATCAAATAGCCTTAGCAGAATCGGAAGGCGATGAAGAATATGCCATGCTTCCTGAGTTTCACCGATTTATTATACCAGAGGGTTGCCATTGGAATGATGTTCGTGAAACGACTGCCAATGTAGGTTTAGCCATTGAAAAAGCCTTGCGAGGCATAGAACAAGCTAATCAAGAGTATTTGTATGGCATTTTTGGCGATGCTCAATGGAGCAACAAAAACAAACTTTCGGATAGATTATTGACCGATTTAATAGAGCACTTCTCTCAATATTCCTTATCAAACTCATTAGTAGATCCAGATATTTTAGGACAAGCCTATGAGTATTTGATTAAACATTTTGCCGATTTAACCAATAAAAAAGCGGGGGAGTTTTATACCCCTCGTTCCGTAGTGCATTTGTTAGGTTTAATATTGGATCCGCATGAAGGAGAAAGTATTTATGACCCAGCCTGTGGAACGGGCGGAATGTTGTTGGAATGTGTAGACCATTTAAAAGAAAACAAAGAAGATTACCGAACATTAAAATTATACGGGCAAGAAAAAAACCTAACTTCAAGCTCTATTGCTAGGATGAATATGTTTTTGCATGGGATTGAAGATTTTCAAATTGAACGTGGCGATACTTTGAGGAATCCTGCTTTTTTTGAAGCAGATGGATTAAAATCCTTTGATTGTGTGATAGCCAATCCTCCTTTCTCATTAAAAGATTGGGGAGCCGATATTTGGGTGAATGACCCATTTGGAAGAAATATTGCCGGAGTACCACCACAAGGAAATGGTGATATGGCTTGGGTACAACATATGATTAAATCCATGAATAGTGCTGGTAGAATGACAGTGGTTTTACCTCATGGCGCTTTGTTTAGAAAAGCTTCTGAAGGGAAAATTCGTGAAGCCTTATTAAAAAAAGATGTTTTAGAAGCCGTGATTGGTTTAGGACCTAATATTTTTTACGGTACCCAACTAGCGGCGTGTGTATTGGTTTTTAAACAACAAAAAGAAAAGCATAAACAAGGTAAAGTGTTATTTATTGATGGTTCTGAGCAAGTACGTGTGGGTAGAGCACAAAACTTTTTAGAACCCCATCATGTACAGCAGTTGTACCAATGGTTTACACAGTTTGAAAATGTAGAAAACTTTGTAAAAGTGGCTTCTATTGAAGACATCAAAGAGAATGATTACAACCTAAACATTCCGCTTTATGTGGAAAAAATCATAGAAGATAACCTTCCTTCAGTTGAAGAAGCACTAACCGATTTGAAAAAGGCTTGGGATGCAAGTTTGAAAGCTGAAGAAAGATTTAAAATGATTTTAAAAAAGTTCACCACAGAGTTCACAGATTAACACAAATGGAATTAAACGATTTAACATATAAAATCATTGGGTGTGCCTATAAAGTGCATGCCGAGTTAGGGCCAGGTTTGTTGGAATCTACTTATGAAGTGTGTTTGGAGCATGAACTTTTGAAAGCAGGATTGGCAATAGAAAGACAAAAAGCGCTACCAGTTATTTATGATGACATTAAGTTGGATGCCGGTTACAAAATAGATATTTTGGTTAATAGTCAAATCATTTTAGAACTAAAGTCAGTAGATGAGTTAGCGCCTATTCATCAAGCACAATTGATGACTTATTTAAAATTATCGGGATTGAAACTCGGATTGTTGCTTAATTTTAATGTTAAAGACATGAAAAAAGGAATCAAGCGAATAATAATGTAATTATCTACTATAGCATAAAATAATCGGAGAAAATCCGTGTAAATCTGTGGTGAAATAAAAAGAAACACATGACCCAACAACAATTAGAAAAATACCTCTGGGGAGCGGCTACTGCATTACGTGGTACCATAGATGCTGGAGATTACAAACAATATATATTTCCGCTTTTGTTTTTCAAGCGCATTTGTGATGTGTATGATGAAGAATTTGAAAAAGCATTAGAAGATAGTGATGGCGATTTAGAATATGCTGCCTTTGCCGAGCACCATCATTTTTTGGTACCCGAACAAGCGCATTGGAAAAAAGTACGCGAAACTACCGTGAATATTGGGATGGCCATACAAGAAGCCATGCGTGAGATTGAAAAAGCCAATCCCGAAACCTTGTTTGGGATTTTTGGTGATGCCAGTTGGACCAACAAAGACCGATTGTCGGATGCTACCTTAACCAACTTAATTGAGCATTTCTCACAACACCAACTCAATCTTAAAAACGTACCGGATGATAAATTAGGAAATGCTTACGAATACCTAATTAAAGAGTTTGCAGACGATAGCGGACATACCGCAGCCGAGTTTTACACCAACAGAACCGTGGTAAAACTAATGACCATGATCATGAACCCTCAACCAGGAGAAAGTGTTTACGACCCAACCTGCGGAAGTGGAGGTTTACTACTAAACTGCGCCTTGTACCTCAAAGAAGAAGGCAAAGAATACCGCACCCTAAAATTATACGGACAAGAAATAAACCTCATTACTTCTGCCATTGCCCGAATGAACATGTTCATGCATGGCATTGAAGAATTTGACATTGCTCGTGGCGATACTTTGGCACAACCCGCCTTTATAGAAAATGACGAATTGAAAAAGTTCAATGTGATCCTGGCCAATCCTCCCTACTCTATTAAAGCGTGGGATAGAAAAAGCTTTGAAACCGACGCTTACGGACGTAATCTTTGGGGGACACCCCCACAAGGTTGTGCCGATTATGCGTTTCAACAACACATACAAAAGAGTTTGAATACCGAGAATGGCCGTTCTATTTCCCTTTGGCCGCATGGCATTTTGTTTCGTGACTCCGAAGCCGAAATGAGACGTAAAATGGTGGAAGAAGACTTGGTAGAATGTGTAATTGGTTTAGGCCCCAACTTGTTTTACAACTCCCCTATGGAAGCTTGTTTATTGATTACCAACAATAACAAACCGAAAGAAAGAAAAGGAAAAGTGTTAATTATAAATGCTTTAAAAGAAGTAAAGCAAGAAAAGAATATAGCCTATTTAGAAAATAAACATATCAAAAGAATTTATAACTCTTACAAAGCATTTAATGACGAAGAAGGTTTTTCTAAAATCATTTCTAATGAAACTGTAATTGAAAATAAAGGAAGTTTGAATATTGCACAATATTTAAGTAACGTGGCAATCGATGAAAATAAACTTTCTCTTAAGGATGCTTTATCAAATTGGGAATTGAAAGCTAAAGAACTAAAAGAAAGCATGAATGACTTATTTCAAATCTTAAACTAATGGAAGCGACAATGACAAAAATAGATTTGAACAACTTAGATAAATCTTCTTGGGAAACTTTTAAGTTTGAAGAAATTGCCTCTAAAGTTTCTGAAACAGTTGATCCTAATAAAACAGATTTACCTATTTATGTAGGCTTAGAACATATTGATGCCGAAGACATTCATATAAGAAGAACAGGAACTCCAGATGATGTAAACGGTCAAAAACTAAAATGCTATCCTGGTGATATTATTTTTGGCAAACGTAGGGCCTATCAACGAAAAGCAGCTATGGTAGATTTTGAAGGAATTTGCTCAGCTCACGCTTTTGTTTTGAGAGCTAACCCAGAAGTAATTGACCCGAAATTGTTTCCTTTCTTTTTACACTCCGATCAGTTTATGCACCGTATGGTGGATATATCTGTAGGTGGACTTTCACCAACCATTAACTGGGGCGATTTAAAACATCAGGAATTCCTCCTCCCACCCAAAGACCAACAAGCCCAATTAGCAGAGTTGCTGTGGGCGATGGATGAAGTGATTGAGAGGGAGAAGGAAATGTTAAAAAATCTTGAAATAAATTTAGACTCTTCAATTGAAAATGAAATTCATGGGATTGAAATTTCAGGAAAAACAATAAAGATGATAATTGAGGAATTATCTAAAAAAAAGAAAGTAGTTCCTTTGGACTCATTAGGAGTTTTTTTGAAAGGAAAAGGAATAATGAAATCTGATGTTATTGATAGTGGAATTCCTTGTGTTAGGTATGGAGAATTATACACTAAACATCATAGAATAATAAGAAATTATTATTCATTTGTTGATAGAAGAACGGCCAACCAAAGTTTTAGATTAGAAAGAAATGATATCCTATTAGCTGGTTCTGGAGAAACTATAACAGAAATTGGAAAATCAGCTTCATTTGTGGATGACATAGAAGTTTATGCTGGTAGTGATACACTTGTTTTTAGACCTAACGAAATGGATGGTTATTATTTAGGTTACTTAATGAATTCTCAACTTGTTAGACAGCAACTTAATAAATATGGTACAGGCGCAACTGTAATGCATATTTACCAAAGTGATATTAAGAAAATAAGAGTCCCTTTAATCAATCTTGAAAATCAATTAAAGATTTCAAAAAAACTTGAGCAATTTGCTTCTAATGTTGAAGGATTAAAATCAAAAATTTCAAGCTCCCAATCGTTACAAAAAAGTTTAATTAATCAGGTGTTTTAATGATGAAATGGTTGGAGGCAGATGAGCGCTGGGAATTATTTGGTGTGAAATCTTTAGAAGATTTCATTAATAATTATGTGGTAACGGGTAAGTTTCACAATGCGGTTCCAAAAGATATTGTTACGGCTTTTGAAACAGTTAGTTATTTAATGGCACATTCCTATTATCACTGGCCTATGATGGACGAAGCCATGACCAAAGCGTTATTGGTTATGGAAATGGCGGTAAAACTAAAGGCAAAAAAAGATAATATTGCATTAGAAATGCCTCCTAATAAGAGTGGTAAAACGTTTCAAAAAAAGTTGGTTACTCTAATTGATGAAGTTTGTGATGTAAACCATCTTGATTTTTTGAAACTCGATTTTAATAGAGCAAGAAATTTAAGGAATTCTAGAATGCATCCGGAGCAAAACAGTTATATGGGGGCTTTAGGAAAGCCTACGGGGAATATGATGTTGTTTATGAATATAATCAATTTTCTGTTTTTGGAAAAGGCAGCTATTGAAAAACTTAAAGCGCGAAGACAAGAACTTAAAGAAGAATTACAGCTATTTCAAAACGGAAATTTTGTTTTAGAATACAATAACACCAAAATCCTGATCGATATCGTTCATTTTCATAAATATGTTACGTTTGGTGATAGAGAATTACTGATGTTGTTAGTAAATCCAGTGCTCAATAATGCTTATCAATACATTACAGAACAGAAGTTTAATGATCCTATAGTTATTGCGTTGCAAGAATTTAGAATTAACGGTTTAACACTTGAAGGTAAAGATTTGAATGGTGGTGACGTTAAAATTGAAACGACATATAAAGAAGAGAATATGCTGAAATTTTTGAAGTATAATGAGGAATTAAAAAAGGTTTCGGACCATGATATTTCAGTTTATAATACTTTTTGCTCAGGAAAAGCGTTGTGGGAGATGGAAAGGATAATATATACTAATTTGTGGGTTTAAAAAAAAGCATCAAACAGGTTTTACATTAGTTTTATGTAGAAAAACAACAAAAAACAGCAATTAAACCCTAAAAAAATATTTTTTAAACCTAATGTTTGTTAGATTTGTGCTATAATTTAAAAAATTAGCGGTTATGATACTTCTGTTAAAGGTTAAAAACTATCGTTCGTATAAAGAGGAAACTGTTTTCTCAATGGAGGCAAACAGCTCTACTCATAAAATAGAAAATGTTTTTGAAATCAATAACGATAAACAAAAATCGCGTTTACTAAAAACAGCTATTATATACGGAGCCAATGCATCAGGTAAATCTAATGTAATTAGAGCTTTTTTTGGACTAAGAAAGTTTATTTTATTTAAGCCAAAAGTTGGAGATATTATTGAACTTTATGAACCCTTTAAGTTTGATGTGGTTAAAAAAGCAGAACCCTGTGAATTCGAATTAACGTTTGTAGGGCCAAATAATATAAAATTCATATACAAAACAGCAATTGTTATAGATAGAGTTTTGGAAGAAGAACTGTATTATTATCCAAATGGTAAAAAAACCACTGTTTTTAAAAGAGCTAAATATAAAGAGGGCAATAGAGTTCAAAAAGGAATATTGGGAGATAGCTTTGGTAAAAAAGAAATAAATATTTTTGAAAATCAATTGATTCTTTCAAAGTTTGGTGATGATGAGCCACACGAATTGCTAACTGATGTTTTCTTATATTTTAGAAATATTGAAATCATTAATGCAACTAGTGAGAATCACAAAGATTTCTTTCTAAAGAAAGTAAGCGAAGAAGTTTATAATGATTCTCAGTTTAAATCAAAGCTGGCAAAACTTATTAAGGCAGCAGATACAAAGGTGAATAACTTTTATATAACAAAAACTGATGAAGAGAATCTTTCTAAACTAAATAACGAAGCAAAAAAAATTGCTGATAAAAATCCTTATGTTTTATCTGGAATTCATGATTTATATGATAATGATAGTGTAATTGGTACTGAGACTTTACCCTTTAGTCAGGAGTCAACAGGAACACAATCAATTTATTTTCTAGGGGGTAAAATTTTGAAAGCTTTAGAATTGGGTAATACATTAATTGTTGATGAATTAGACACGAGTTTGCATCCATTTATTACCAAAATGATTGTTATGCTATTTCAGTCACAAACTACAAATCCAAAAAATGCACAATTAATTTTTACTACGCATGATGTTTCTTTGTTAGACAGAGATTTAATTCGTCGTGATCAAGTATGGATTGCCGAAAAGAGCGATAAAGGAAGTACAGAATTATATTCATTACAAGATTTTGAAGGACTTAGAGAAGATACACCATTTGAAAAATGGTATTTAGCAGGTAAGTTTGGTGGATTACCTCAAATAAAATCAATAGAATCTTTATTTGTAGAGGATGAGCAAACAGTATCGTAAAACTATTTTAATTGTTTGTGAGGGTGAAGGCACAGAACCAGATTACTTCAAAGAAATAAGAGATATTTTATTATTAAATGAAGTAGATGTTGCTATTGAAATAAAACCTCGACCTAAAGAAAAGTTTAAAAAAGAAAAGTTTAAACTTAGAAAAGGTGCTGTAAAAAGAGAGATACAAAAACCTGAAATCGTATTACCAATTTCTGAAATTGAGGACAAATATAAGGCACAACCTACTAGATATGTACGCGAAGCCCAAATTGGTTTAGAAGATAATACCTACAACGAAGTTTGGGCGATTTTTGATAAAGACGGACATCCAAAACACAAAGAAGCATTTGAATTAGCAGAGGTAAATGTAGGAGGTAAAAAAGTAAATATTGCCTTTAACAGTATAGCCTTTGAGTATTGGATTTTACTTCACTTTGAAAGTAATCAAACTCCATTTGTAAAATCAATGTGTCGTGAAGCAAAAGAACCATTAAATTGTGGTTCTAACATGCATCAAAACGATTGCCAAGGTGCAAATTGTGTTTGTGGAAGAATTGTAACTCAAAATTTTTTAAACTACGAAGCTGGTAAAAAAAGTTTCCATTTTAAAAAGTTTCACCCAAATGTAAATAGCGCTATTGAAAGGGCCATACTATTAAGAAAATCATACATAGGTAATACAAATCCAATCTACAAGTTAAATCCTTACACAAATACAGATAAACTGGTATACAAATTATTGCACTTAGATAAATTTGATTTGTTTTGGTTCCAATTTAATGAAGTACAGTGTAAAGATTCTCTAACTATTACCTTTAATTATCAAAATCAAATTGTAGATATAGTGGTAAATAAAGTTGGAAATGCTACAGTCATTTTAACGACAGATTTATTTTGTTTATTTGATATTGATGGTAATAAATTGGATCGTGGACAAAGAGAAGTAATGGTCGGTGACGTTTTTACTTTTTCAATTGACTTAAATGCAATCCAAAATTTCAATCCATTATTTATTGGCATTAGAAAAAATGAACAGGAATATTTGATTACAGAATTACCTATTTAAATTTTAAATAAACTATGGCATTCAACGAATTAAACAGTGTAGAACATTATATCATTCACCAATTGAGTGGTGTGAATTTGAATACTTTTGGAGTTTCGGAGGACAAAACCCCTTATGGTGTCCAATGGCAATATGTTTCTACCAATCAACTCAATAGGACCGTTAATGAAGTACTAGTAGAATCCGAACTCAAAGCCGCTTTAATTCGATTGAATCCTGAAATAGCTCTTAATCCCGATTTGGCTGATGAAGTTATTTATAAACTAAGAGCCATTTTGATCACTGTGCATCAAATAGGTTTAGTAAAAGCCAATGAAGAGTTCTTTAAATGGATGTGTGGCGAAAAAACGATGCCTTTTGGAGAAAACAATCGTCACGTTCCAATTCGTTTAATTGATTTTGAAGACCTTTCAAATAATACCTATTTAGCCACCAACCAATATCGCGTACATAGCAGAGAAACAAAAATCCCGGATATTGTTTTATTGATTAATGGGTTACCTGTGGTAGTTGGAGAAGCGAAAACACCAATTCGACCTTCAGTTAGCTGGTTGGATGGTGCACATGAAATTCATGATATTTATGAAAATGCGGTGCCACAATTGTTTGTTCCTAATATTTTGTCTTTTGCGACTGAAGGGAAAACCTTTTATTTTGGTGGTGTACGAACTCCATTAGAGTTTTGGGCGCCTTGGCGCATAGAAAATGAGGAAAATAAACTAGCCAAACAATTAGGATTAGGTGAAATAGGTAAAGAGTTATCTGATTTATTACATCCGAAACGACTTCTGGATATTTTACAAAACTTCTCTCTTTTTACTACCAATAAGAAAAAACAACGAATTAAAGTATTGTGTCGCTTTCAACAATATGAAGGGGCCAACAAAATAGTTGAACGCGTTAAAGAAGGCAAAATAAAGAAAGGTTTGATTTGGCATTTTCAAGGTTCTGGAAAATCGTTATTGATGGTTTTTGCCGCACAAAAATTGCGTAAAATGCAAGAACTAAAAAGCCCAACCGTAATCGTATTGGTGGATAGAACCGACTTAGACACCCAAATTACAGGAACCTTTAATGCGGCTGATGTAGCCAATGTAGTAACCACAGAGAGTATTTCAGAGCTACAGACCTTACTTGAACGCGATACTCGAAAAATCATTATTTCGATGATTCATAAGTTTAGAGATGCTAAACCCAATATGAATACAAGAGATAACATTATTTTATTAGTTGATGAAGCACACCGTACCCAAGAAGGCGATTTGGCAAGACAAATGCGAGCGGCTTTACCTAATGCTTTCTTGTTTGGTTTAACCGGTACACCTGTTAATAAAGCGGATAAGAATACGTTTTGGGCTTTTGGAGCACCAGAAGATGAAGGAGGCTATATGTCACGCTATACGTTCCATGATTCTATTAGAGACGATGCCACGAAACCTTTGCATTTTGAACCTAGATTAGTGGATGTTCACGTTGATAAAGAGACCATAGACGAGGCATTTAAAGCATTTAAAGAAGAAGCAGCTTTAACTGATGAAGAAGCAGATGCTTTAAATAAGAAATCAGCTAAAATGGCAGCTTTCCTAAAATCGCCTGAGCGTGTTGCTAAAATAGTAGATGATATTGCGAAACATTTTAACGAAAAAGTGGCTCCCCATGGTTATAAAGCGATGGTAGTAACACCTGATCGCTATGCTTGTGTGCAGTATAAAGAAGAATTAGATAAATATTTCCCAGCAGAAGCCAGTAAAGTGGTAATTTCTACTTCTGCCAATGATGATTTCGAATTCAAGCAAAAATGGGGACTGGATAAAAGTCAGCAAGAGAAAGTAGTAGATGAATTCAATGATGCTAATTCGGACTTAAAATTCATCATAGTAACCGCCAAACTATTAACTGGTTTTGACGCCCCTATTCTACAAACCCTTTACTTAGACAAATCCATAAAAGATCATACTTTGCTGCAAGCCATTTGTAGAACTAATCGTTTATATCCAGGTAAATCCTTTGGAAGAATTGTAGATTATTTTGGGGTGTTTGATGATGCGGCCAAAGCCTTAGAATTTGACGAAAAAAGTGTGAGTCAAATGATAACGAATCTTTCCGAATTAAAAGAACAGTTGCCCGAAGCCATGGAAAAATCATTGTCGCATTTTATAGGAGTAGACAAAACAATTGAAGGATTTGAAGGTTTGGAGTTGGCTCAAAATGCTATAAATACTGACGATAAAAAAGATGCCTTTGCCAAAGATTACAAATACCTTTCTAAACTTTGGGAATCATTGTCTCCCGATAGAATTTTAGACCAGTATCAAGCAGAGTACCGTTGGTTATCACAAGTGTTCGAATCCGTAAGACCATCATCAGACCATATTGGAAAATTATTATGGTTTACTTTAGGAGCTCAAACTACTAAATTAATTCATGAAAACATTCACGTGGGTGAAGTACACCAATTAGAAGAATTTGTTTTGGATGCAGATGTTATTGAGAATATTTTCAATAATCCCGACCCAAAAAATGCTAAAAAATTAGAGAAAATCCTGGTGAAGCGATTTAAGAAAAATGCAGGAAATCCTAAGTTTAAAAAATTAAGTGAACTTTTAGAAGCACTTAGAGATAAAGCGGAATTGGGATTAATTACTTCTATCGAGTTTGTAAAGGAGCTTTGTAAATTGGCTAAAGAAACCCTACAAGCAGAAAAGGAACTAGAAGCCGAATTACAAGAAAAAACGCCGCAAGCAGCGTTAACAGAATTGTTTTTAGAATTAAAAACAGAAGAAACACCTGCTGTAGTTGAAAGAATAGTTCATGATATTGATGCTATTGTGCGACAAGTTCGTTTTCCTGGTTGGCAGAAAACAGCTTCAGGTGAAAGAGAAGTACAACAAGCATTACGAAAGTCTTTATTGAAGTATAAATTACATAAAGATCATGTATTATTTGAGAGGGCTTATGAATATATTAAAGAGTATTATTAACATTCGAAAAGATTGTTTTTTGATTTTTAATTTATCTTTTAACTAATTCTGAAGATATGAAAATCCAATACTGCTCTGACTTGCATTTAGAATTTTCCGATAACCGAAAATGGGTGGAACAAAATCCGATCATGCCTAAAGGTGATGTGCTTATTTTGGCAGGTGATATTGTGCTTTTTTCAGAAATGCTCAAGCATTAGGATTTCTTTGATTATGTATCGGAGCATTTTGAGCATACTTTTTGGATACCAGGCAATCACGAATATTACCATTCGGATATTTCGCAAAGAAGTGGTGCTTTCGAAGAGCAAATAAGGGATAATGTAACTTTGTTGAACAATACCGTTAAAACTATCAATGGTGTACGATTGGTGTTTTCAACCTTATGGTCTCATATTTCAGTTGCCAATCAATTGATGATTGAACAGAGTCTTTCTGATTTTCGAGTGATTCGTAACAAAGATCAGCGATTGACCGTAACGGATTACAACCAACTTCACCAAGAAAGCAAAAAATTTATAGAAGAAGTGATGTTGGAAAAGACATCAAATCCAACTGTTGTAATTTCCCATCATCCGCCAACTTTTTTTAATTATCCAGAAAAATATGCCAATAGCAAAATAAATGAAGCTTTTGGAACCGAAATGTTCTCTTTCATTGAAAATAGCGAAATCAATTATTGGATCTATGGCCATCATCATTGTAATGTTGCAGATTTTATTATTGGTACAACCAAATTAATCACGAATCAGTTGGGCTATGTGAAATATTCTGAAAATGAAAGGTTTAGACAAGAAGCTTTGTTTATACTATAATTTGCTTTTTCGTTTTAACTTTGGTAAAAAATGGAAAATCCTTTCGAAATAATTTTAGAAAAATTGAAAAGTATCGAGAATGCCATTGAGAAACTCAATACAGTATCAGATACCGATGATGATTTTATGAATATAGAACAAGTGGCAAGCTTCATTGGTTTATCTAAGGTAACCATTTATGGATTAACTCATGAACGTAGTATCCCTCATTTTAAAACGGGAAAACGTTTGTATTTTAAAAAATCAGATATCGTGAATTGGATTACTTCAACTAAGATCACAACAAAACAAGATTTAAATCAAAGAGCTGATAACTATTTATCTAAAAATAGATTGTTTAAATGATTAAATCAAAGGTTGTTGTGGATTTGAATTAAATATTTTTTTTCTCATAAATGTTAAAGGTGGTTGACTAAAATTCTTCTAAAGTTAATACGAAACTACATCGAAGAAATATGTAGATCCTATTTATTGAAATAAATCAAGAAAGGCTGTCAATACTGACAGCCTTCCTTTTTTAAACACACTTTAAAAAACCATTTTTTAGTTGTTCGCAATAGCAAGATATTTTTTTGCACTATTTTTGTAAACCTCCGCTATTGATTTTCTGTTTAAAACCGTTTCTTTTTTTGAAACTACAATTTCATGTTTTACGGTTTTTAAATTGTTTTCTATTACTAAAATATACTTGCCATCAGGAAATTCTTCTAGACTATAGGTTTTAGAAATTCCTTTTTTTCCACTTGCATATTCTGTAAATAATAAATTGTTTTCTGTATCATAGATAGAAACAATAACTTTTTGTTGTCCATTGAGAGCAAAGCTAATTTCGTTTCCTTTTCCTTTTTTTACATTAAGTAAAAAATCACCATCAATTGCGTAAGTGTTTAGACTCGCTAAAGCAAATACTACCGCTAAACTTAATTTTGAGATTGTTTTCATGATTCTTGTTTTAAGTTATTAGTTAAATTTCTATTGCTAAAGTATAGTAACATACAAAATTATAACACAACAGAATTTTCTAATATTGATGTTATTTTGCCTGTTCGAAAACGATATAGTGTTATTTTGGGTAATATAGAATAGTTGTTTGGTAATTCTGCACAGCTGTATTTTTTGTATTTTTAATAAAAATGATAAAAATACTCAGTAAAAGTGTTGTTTTAGGTATTTTATTTTAATTATTGTTCATAAAATGTCTTTTTTATTGAATATAATAAAAAATTAAAGTTTTTTTTATTCAAGATGTTTTTATACGGTATATTTTTTTTCACATCCGTAAAAGTGTATTAAAAAGAAGACAAAAAAAACAAAAAACAAAAAAAGACTGCCTTATAAGACAGTCCGTAGTTAGGTTTCTAAAAGTATATTTTTATTTTCTTCAAGTATATTTTTATCATCAGCAGTTTTTAGGTATACTTCTAACACAGGCCTCTTACTCAAGATTGCCGTCGAAGCATTAACTTTGATTTCATGTTTTACTGATTTGTATTCAGTTGAAACTATTAGATAGTATTTGCCCTCTGGAAATTCATCTAGATTGTAAGTTTTTGAGATCCCTTTTTGCCCAGTTGCATTCTCAGAAAACAATATGTTGTTGTTTAGGTCATAAATCGTTACCTTGATTTTTTGCTGTCCATTGAGAGCAAAGCTAATTTCGTTTCCTTGTCTTTTTTTTACGTTGAGTAAAAATTCACCGTCAATTGCGTAAGTGTTTAGACTCGCTAAAGCAAATACTACTGCCAAACTTAATTTTGAGATTGTTTTCATAATTCTTGTTTTAAGTTGTTAATTAAAATTGCTACAACTAAAATAGACTAACATATAAAACTAGAACACAACAATATTTTCTAATTATGATGCTAAATTGTCTTAGCGAAAACGATATAGTGTATTTTATGGTAAAATAACACATGTTTTTGGTAAGATAGAATATACTTTTTATTTGTAAAACGAATTTTTTGAATAAAAAAATCATTGAATTCTTTGTTTCAATGAATTTACTGTATCGTTTGTTCGGCTTCTTTGAAAATAATTCAAAGTATGTATTTGTGATTTTTGTTTAAAGGACAAAAAAAAGCTGCCAAAAATGACAGCTTTCAAAAAGTATGATTTTTTATAGTCGAAGTATCAATTAATTAGAAGCAACATTTTGGTTAGCAAAAGAAGTCTTATAAATTTCTATGTAAGCTTTTTTGCTCAAAGTAGCTATAGAAGCAGCCACTTTAATTTCGTGTGTTACTTCTTTAAGATCAGTTTTTACTACCAATGTATAGGTTCCCATTGGTAATTCATCAAGATTGTAGTTTTTTACAATTCCATTCTGACCTATAGCTTTTTCAGAAAATATTAAGTTATTTTCTGCATCATAAATAGCGATGTTGGCTTTTTCAATTCCATTCAATGAAAAGCTAATTTCGTTTCCTTTTCCTTTTTTTACATTAAGTAAAAAATCTCCATCAATTGCATAAGTGTTTAAAGTTGCTAATGCAAATACTGCTACTAAACCTAATTTTTTCATCATTTTCATAATCTCTATTTGTTTAAATTATTAGTCATTATTTATTTTGCTAAATTACACTGACTTTGAAAGAAGCAATGCAACACACTTTTCATATATGTATGCTATTTTACCATTTACGAAATCGTTATATGTTAAAAAAGGTAAAATTGTATCATTATTTAATAGCTTTGTTTGTAACCAATTCTTTAATAATGAAAAAAGTAGAAGCTGCATTAGAAGTTATTTCTCCGTCCTATGGTAGTTCGTTTACTATTGTTAAATATGATGAAAGTACCAATAGCAAGTCACATCTTTGGCATTATCATCCAGAAATTGAATTAGTTTACGTACGCGGAGGAACTGGAAAGCGTCAAATAGGAAGTCATCTTTCTTATTTTACGGATGGTGACCTAATATTGATTGGAAGTAATTTGCCACATTGTGGATTTACTAATGTTCAAACTGGAAATAAATCGGAGACTGTTATTCAAATGAAGCCTGATTTTGTAGGAACGAGTTTTTTTAATATTCCAGAAATGGTTGCTGTTAAGAATTTGCTACAACAAGCCAAAGCAGGAATAGCTTTCTTGGGAGAAACCAAAGAAAAAATAGGCGCAAAGATTGAATTGATGGATCAATTGGAACCTTTTGAGAGGTTGATGATGCTTTGGACTGTACTACATGATATGAGTGTTTCTAATGAAAGTATTATTTTAAATGCGGTTGGTTTTTCGTTAGAGTTACAAGTGCAGGATAATGATCGTATAAATGTGGTTTTTAATTTCGTTAAAGATCACTTTCAAGAACCCATTGCTTTAGAAGAAGTGGCAGATTTAGTAAGTATGACCATTCCTTCTTTTTGTAGGTATTTCAAAAAGATAACCAATAAAACATTTACCACTTTTGTTAACGAATATAGAATAGTGCATGCTTCTAAGCTTTTGGCCGAAAAACCGATGACTATAAATGAAGTGTGTTTTGAAAGCGGTTTTAATAACTTTAGTCATTTCAATAAATCATTTAAGGCGTATACTGGAAAAAGTGCTTCTCAATACCGCAATGAATTAAAAACCATTATTAAATAGTTGACCTTCTTTTACTGAAAATTCATAGCTTAAGTTTTGTAAATTGCATAAAATAAATTTTACAAAATGAAAAAATTGAAATCTATTCTCTATCTGTGTTTGTTTGTTAACAGCACATTTCTTTTTGCGGCCAAAGTCGATACGCTTCAAGTTGCTAGTGTTGCAATGAATAAAAGTTACAAAGCTGCTGTTGTTCTTCCTAATTCTTATGCTAAAAGTAAAACAGCATATCCAGTTATGTATTTGTTGCATGGTGCTTATGGACATTTTAATGATTGGTTGAGCAAAACTCCAAATAAGGAAGTGGTTAAAAATCTAGCCGATCAATACGATATAATTATTGTAATGCCAGAAGGGGAGACTTTTAGTTTTTATTTGGATAGTCCTGTAAATTCTGGCAGTCAATTTGAAACATTTATCACCAAAGAAGTCATTGGTGCTGTCGATAAAACATATAGAACCATTGCGGATAAGCGCGCTCGAGTTATTACGGGTTTGTCTATGGGAGGTCATGGTGCCCTGTATTTATCTGCCAAACATCCTGAATTATTTTGTGCAGCAGGAAGTATGAGTGGTGCAGTGGACATGAGCACAATGCTTAACCGAGAATCTTCGCAACAAGTCATTCAATTAATGCAACCAGTTTTTGGCGATCAAAGTGGTAATCAGGACATGTATGTGAAATATGCCGTTTTAAGAATGGTTGATAGTATTAAGGCTAATAAATTACCTTTAATTATTGATTGTGGTGTAGATGATTTTTTAATTGAACCCAACAGAGAATTACATCGCAGATTACTATATAATAAAGTAGAACATGATTATACAGAGCGTCCAGGAGCACACACTTGGGAGTATTGGGAAAATGCGTTGCCTTATCATGTGTTATTTTTTAGTAAAATTGTATCCAAAAAATAGCCGATTTATTTTGATAAAAAACTTTGGTTCGGTTTTTGACTAAAGCATTACATAACTTAAAAATTAAATAATTATGAAACGAATAATTACATTATTTGCTATTGTAGGAATGATAGCATTTTCTGGTTGTACAACTGCTGATGACAATGTGGATTCAGATACTATTGCAGAAGTTATTGAAATAAATGGCGTTAACTTTAATTCAGGCAATGGTTTTAGAATCCGTTATGATTTGAAGCCTGAAATTTACCCAGAAGATATGGTTTTGGTTTATAGATTAGTTGCTGTAGAAAATGGGGTAAAAGTTTGGGGACCTCTTCCGGAAACTGCTTTTGATAATAATGGAGCGTATGATTTTAGTTATAATTTTGAATTTTCAAGATTTGATGTGGATATTTTTATGCAAGGATTTGATTTGGGTTCAATAGTGACTAATTTAAGATTAAATCAAACTTTTAGAATTGTTATTGTTCCTGGAGCCTCTTTTAAAACCTTAGGTACAAATAATTATATTTCTGTTATGAAAGCCTTGAACTTAAAAGAAAATCAAGTGCAACAAATCAGGTTGTAATTTTCTTTTTTATTATAAAAAAAAGCTGTGAATTACTACATCACAGCTTTTTTTGTGCTTTATTTTATTCAATAATATCTTCGTCTTTGTTAAGTTTTAAGGATACTAATACTCCAGTAAGTAGTGATAAGGCAATAAAGCCAAGAGAAGCCCATTCAGGAACTTCGATATAATCATGAAGTAGCATTTTTAAACCTACAAAGCTCAAAATGGCAATTAAACTGTATTCTAAATAGCTAAATTTAGCAAGCATATTTGCTAAGAAGAAATACATCGAGCGTAAACCTAGGATGGCAAAAATATTAGAACTAAATACTAAAAAGGGGTCTGAAGTAATGGCTAAAATTGCCGGAACGCTATCAACAGCAAATAAAACATCCATCACTTCAATTACAATTAAAGCAACAAAAAGCGGTGTAGCATGATTCTTTTCATTTATTTTAATGAAAAAATGCTCTTTATCAGTGTGTGAAGTTAATGGTATGATTTTACCAAGAGTTTTGTATACAAAAGATTCTTTGGGTTCAAATTCGTCATCTTCGCCTGCAAAAAACATTTTTATAGCTGTAAAAAGCAAGAATCCTCCAAATAAATAGGTTGTCCAAGCAAATTTATTGATGATTAATACACCAAAGAAAATCATTAATCCTCTAAAAACTATGGCGCCTAATATTCCCCAAAACAGTACACGATGTTGGTATTTTTGTGGGATTTTGAAAGCTGAAAAAATTATTGCAATAACAAAAATGTTATCCACACTTAGGGATAATTCTATTAAGTAACCAGTAATAAATTTCATTGAAGCCACAGCAGGTTTTAATCCTGTAGTGTTGGCAACATAATCATTACTATACAGCCAATAGATAACCCCAGAGAACAGCATAGAAATTGTAAACCAAATCAATGTCCATTTACTAGCTTCTTTAGTGTTGATTATATGGGGAGTTTTGTTGAAAACACCTAAGTCTAATGCTAAAATTCCCATAATAAAAACCAAAAAGAGTGTCCAAATCAACATAGTAGTTTGTTTTTAGTGAAATGCAAAGATAGTTTTTGAATTTTGACTTAAAAAGAGATATGAAAATTAAATACATTTTTTAAATCATACATTATTTTTAGCTGATGTAATACATCATAATAAGTTACTATATGATGATGCTCTGGCAGTGATAGGTTTTTTAATGCTATACACATAAAAAAAAGTGCTAACCATAATAGTTAGCACTTTTTATACTAGTAGTGTAGAAATTATAAAGCAGATTTAACTGTTTTGATAATTCTTGCAGCAATTTTATATGGATCACCATTAGATGCTGGTCTTCTGTCTTCTAACCAACCTTTCCAACCTTTTTGTACAGTCATCAAAGGAATACGGATTGAACAACCTCTATCTGATACTCCGTAAGAGAAATCATGAATAGATGCAGTTTCGTGTTTACCAGTCAAACGTTGATCGTTAAATGCTCCATAAACTGCAATATGTTCAGCAGTTACTGGACGGAAAGCTTCACATATTTTTTCGTATACTTCTTGAGAACCACATGTTCTTAAAACTTCGTTAGAGAAGTTAGCATGCATTCCTGAACCATTCCAGTCTGTGTCACCTAGAGGTTTTGGGTGGTACTCGATATAGTAACCGTATTTCTCAGTTAAACGATCTAAAAGGTAACGTGCTACCCAAATTTCGTCTCCTGCTTTTTTTGCTCCTTTTGCGAATAATTGGAATTCCCATTGTCCACAAGCAACTTCTTGGTTAATTCCTTCAAAGTTAATTCCTGCTGCAATACAAAGGTCAGCGTGTTCTTCCACTAATTTTCTTCCGTGAGTGTTTTTTCCTCCAACTGAACAATAGTACATACCTTGTGGAGCAGGATATCCTCCTACAGGAAAGCCCAATGGTAATAACGTTTTAGTGTCCATAATGAAATATTCTTGTTCGAAACCAAACCAGAAATCTCCATCATCATCAATAGTTGCTCTACCATTAGATGCGTGAGGAGTACCATCAGCGTTCATAACTTCTGTCATTACTAACCAACCGTTAATACGAGTTGGATCAGGATAAATAGCAACAGGCACTAAAAGACAATCAGATGATCCGCCTTCGGCTTGTTTGGTAGAAGAACCATCAAAAGACCAGTTACCTAGTTCTTCTAAAGTTCCTTGAAAATTTTCATGCTCTTCAACTTTTGTTTTACTTCTTAAATTTTGTGTTGGTTCGTATCCGTCTAACCAGATATACTCTAATTTAATTTTAGCCATAACT